>CAZXWB010000059.1:0-10442 GCA_964644395.1 uncultured Hyphomonadaceae bacterium
AGACAGGGTGATGAGCCGACGAATGCCTTTTCGTCCTGCCCGCCAATCATGCTAGCTCTTGCCCATGACCGAACGCGCCTCCGCTCACGACGCCACCGCCCCGCGCCCGCGCCGGGAGAAGCCCCGCCCCTGGCGCATCGGCGACATTGTCGATGGCCGCGCCCTGCGTGTGCGCCTGACCACCGCCGCGCTGGACAATATCGGTGATGACAATGCCGCCCGGGCGAGCGCGCTCGACATTCTCCACCAGGCGCTGTTCCGCGGGCGGCTGATCGCCCAGGAACGCCTGCAGGAAGGCGCCGACGGGCTGGACACCGCCCGGCTGCTGGCGGCGGTGCAGGACGAAGTGCTCTCGGCGCTGTTCGATTTCACCACCACCCATGTCTTCCGCGCGCGCAACCCCACCGAGGGCGAGCGCCTCGCGGTGATGGCCACCGGCGGCTATGGCCGCGGTGTGCTGGGTCCGGGCTCCGACATCGACCTGCTTTTCGTGCGCAGCTACAAGGCCACCGCCTGGGCCGAGAGCGTCATCGAGTACATGCTCTACATGCTGTGGGACATGGGCCTGAAGGTCGGCCACGCCTTCCGCACCATCGATGAATGCATCCGCCTGTCGGAAGACGACGTCACCATCAAGACCTCCATCCTCGATGCCCGCTATCTCTTCGGAGACGCCGAACTCGCCGCGGAGATGAAAACCACCTTCCGTGCGCAGGCGGTGGAGGGCACCGATGTGGAGTTCATCGCCGCGAAACTCGCCGAGCGCGATGCCCGCCATGATGCCAGGGGCGAAACGCGCTATGTGGTCGAACCCAATGTTAAGGACGGCAAGGGCGGCCTGCGCGACCTGCAGACCATGTTCTGGATCCTGAAGCACCTCTATGGCGGCGAGACGCTTGAGGAGGTGATGGACACCGGCTTCCTCGATCCCCGCGAGCGCAGGGCCTTCATGCGGGCGGCGCGTTTCCTCTGGGCAGTGCGTTGCCACCTGCATTTCATGACGGGCCGCGAGGAGGACCGCCTGAGTTTCGACCTGCAGCCGGAGATGGCGCGGCGTTTCGGCTATGTCGACCGTGGCGAGCGGCTCGGCGTGGAGCGTTTCATGAAGCGCTATTTCCTCGTCGCCAAGGAGGTTGGCGTGCTGACGCGGATCCTTTCGGCGAGGCTCGAAGCGGCGCGCAAGAAGGCCGATACCGGTCGCCTGCGCCGTATGCTCGCCGGCGACAATGCACGCGCCATCGATGAGCCTGGCTTCATCATCGAGACCGGCCGATTGTCGATCGCCGATGAGGGCGTGTTCCGCAATGATCCGGTGCAGATGCTGCGCCTGTTTGTCCTGGCCGACCGGCACGGGCTGGACCTCCACCCCTTCGCGCTGACCGAGGCCAATCGCAACCGGACCCGGCTCACACCTGCCCACCGCGAGGACGCAGAGGCCCGCCGGCTCTTCCTGGAGGCGGCGACCTCCTACCGCGATCCCGCAGGCACGCTGCGCCTGATGAACGAGGCCGGCGTGCTCGGTCGCTTCCTGCCGGAATTCGGGCGCATCGTCGCCCAGACCCAGTTCAACATGTACCACCACTACACCGTGGACGAGCACACGCTGCGCGCGGTGGAAACCCTGTCGGATATCGAGCATGACCGCCTGGGTGAACACGCCCTGCCGCACAAGGTGTTCCAGAAGCTGCATCGCCGCGAGAACGTCTTCCTTGCCATGCTGCTCCACGACACCGGCAAGGGCCGGGGCGACCAGCAGGAGGTAGGGGCACTGACCGCACGGGCCGCCAGCCTGCGCCTCGGACTGTCCGACGCCGACGCCACCGAAGTGGCCTGGCTTGTGGGTCACCATCTGGAAATGAGCGAGACCGCCCAGAAGCGCGACATCTCCGATCCGAGGACCATCGCCCAGTTCGCCCAGCTCTGCGAGACCGAGGAGCGCCTGCGGGCACTCTATGTGCTCACCGTGGCCGATATTTGCGCGGTCGGCCCGGGGGTGTGGAACGCCTGGAAGGGACAGCTCCTGGCCGAGCTCTATGAGAACACCGCCGCGGCCCTCGCCGACGGGCGCTCTGACGAGGAGGGCGTGACCGCCGACATCCAGGAGCGGGCCGAGGACCGGCGCTGGGCGGTCTGCCAGGCCCTTGACGGGCTGACAGACACCCATGAGGCGCTGGAGGAGGCCTACTGGGCCGGTTTCGAGGTGGAGGAGTTGGTCTGGCACGGCCGGGTGCTGAAGGCCTCAGAGGACGCCGAGACCATCGTGAAGGCGCGCGCCCGTGAGGATGGCTCCGGCGTCGCCCTGCTGGTCTCATGTACCGACCGGGTGGGCCTTTTCGCCGATCTCGCCGGCGCGATGGCCAGCCAGTCGGCCAATATCGTCTCCGCCCAGGTCTATACGAGCACTACGGGCCGGGTGCTGGACGTATTTCTGCTACAGAACGAGCGCGGAGAGATGTTTGCCGCCGGCGATCCCCACCGCATGGAAGCGCTGGAACGCCTCGTCTTCACCGCCGCCGCCGAGGGCCTCGCGGCGGACATGGCACCGCCCGTGACCCGGCTCGGTCGCCGGGAGGCGGCCTTCCTCGTGGAACCCACGGTGGAGTTCGAGGCCGGCGAGTCTGCCGATTACACCGTGATCGACGTGTCGGGCCGCGACCGTCCGGGTCTGCTCTTCGAGATCACGCGGGAGATCTCCGAACTGGGCCTGTCCATCGGGTCGGCCCATGTCGGCTCGTATGGCGAGCGGGCCTTCGACGCCTTCTACGTCCAGAATGCAAGGGGGCGGAAAACGCTGGACGCGGCCACGAAATCCGCCTTGAAGAAACGTCTTCTCGCCGTCTTGTCGCGCGATGAACCCGAGGCGCCGGCCACCCCGGTGCGGCAGCTGAAACGGGCACCTTCGGCGGACAGTTTCTGACGTCGAAGGCGGCGCATCGAGCGGGAGACGGTCGAGACCATGAGCCTTGTGCGCAACACGCTGGTACAGTCCGGCCTGACGCTGTTCTCCCGCCTGCTCGGTTTTGCCCGGGACGTGGTGCTGGCCGCGAAGGTAGGCGCGGGGCCCGTGGGCGACGCCTTCTTCGCCGCGCTCATGTTCCCGAACCTGTTCCGGCGGTTCTTTGCCGAGGGCGCCTTCGCCCAGGCCTTCGTGCCCGCCTATGCCCGCACGCTGGAAGCCGAAGGCCCGGAGGCCGCCGAACGCGTGGCCGGCGAGGCGCTGCGCGTTCTCTTCGCCGTCACAGCGCTGATAACGATCATCGCCCAGCTGGCCATGCCCTGGATCATGGTCATCTTCATGGGCGCCTATCTGGACCAGCCGGGCGTCTTCGGCCTGGCGGTCCTGCTCACCCAGATCACCATGCCCTATCTCACCTGCATGGCCATCGCAGCGCTGTTCGGAGGCGTGCTGAACTCCGCCGGCCGGTTTGCCCTGACAGCCGGCGCGCCCATGGTGCTGAACCTGTTCCTCATCGCCGCGGTCCTGCTCGGCGGCGACAAGGCCGAGACGGCCACCTTTGCCGCCAGCGCGGTGACCGCAGCGGGCGTGGCCCAGGCCGGCCTGCTCTATTGGGGCGTGCGCCGACGCGGCGTGGACCTGTCGCTCATCGGCCTGCCGCGCATCACCCAGAATGTGAAGCGGATCATGGGACTGGCGGTCCCCGGCGCGATTGCGGCCTCGGGCATGCAGATCAATGTCCTGATCAGCCAGTCCCTGGCCGGACTGGAGGCCGGGGCGCGCAGCTGGCTGCAATATGCCGACCGGCTCTACCAATTGCCGCTGGGCCTTGTCGGCGTGGCCGTGGGCGTGGCGATCCTGCCGCGCCTGTCCCGGGCGGCACGCTCCGATGACGGCCCCGGCGCCCGGAAGCTGATGGATGACGGCATCGGCCTTGCCATGGCGCTCACCCTGCCGGCGGCGGCGGCATTGATCATCGCGCCGGGCTTCCTGCTTGACGGCCTGTTTGCCCGCGGGGCGTTCACCGGAGAGGACGCGCGCCTGTCGGCCAGCGCGCTTGTGCATTTCGCCTGGGGCGTTCCGGCCTTTGTTCTGATCAAGGTCTTCGCCCCGGCCTTCTTTGCCCGCGAGGACACGAAAACCCCCATGCGCTACGCCCTGGTCTCGGTTGTGGTGAACATCATCATCGGCGCGGGGCTCTTCTTCGGCCTGAAGCAGATGGGCCAGCCCGGCTTTCCGGGCCTTGCCATCGCGACCTCGCTTGCGGCCTGGGCGAATGCCGGACTGCTGGCCTGGACACTCAACCGGCGCGGCATCTACACGCCGGGGCCGCGGCTGGTCGGCCGGCTCGTGCGCGCTGGCCTCGCCGTGGCGGCCATGGCGGGCATTGTCTGGTATCTGAGCGGTCCGTGGCAGGCGGAATTCCTGGCGCTTGTCGGCGGCTCGCGCCTGCTGGGCGTGGTGGCCCTGATCGGCGCCGGTGGTGTCGCCTATGGTCTTTTTGCCATCCTGTTTGGCGCTGTGCGGGTTTCCGATATCAAGGGGGCTCTGGCCGCCAGGTGAGGAAGTGAAGGTGTCCCGGAAACCGATCAGGATTGAGACCTATCTCGACGCGCCGCCGGAACGCATCGCTGCCGAGGTGAGGCGTTCCGAACTCCTGCTTTATGTGTCGCGTGGCGTCCTGACCTTTCGACCGCTCCAGCCGGATCGATTGCCGGAGGTCTGGGAGCCCGGAGAATACAAGGTGCAGATGATCTGGAAGGGCTTTCTTCCCTTGGGCTGGCAGGTGATCGGCATCGAACTGGGCAAGCAGGGCCCCGATGTCTGGCAGATCCGCGACAATGGACGCGGTGCCATGATCAGGAGGTGGGATCACCTGATCGAGTTGAGGCCCGAAGGCGAGGGAACCCGCTATGTTGACCGGCTTGATGTCGAGGCCGGCTGGCTCACCCCCTTCGTGCGTCTTTTCGCCGGCCAATTCTATCGCCACCGGCAGAAACGCTGGCGCAGGCTGGTCGCCAACGGTTTCGACTACAAGAAATAGCCCATCCTTGCGGTTTTTCTGGAAAGCCGCGCGCTGATCGTATACGCCGCTGCGTCATGACAGAAGAAGCAACCTATTCCGGCCCCGAGCGGGTGTTTTCCGGCGTGCAGCCGACGGGCAATTTGCACCTGGGCAATTATCTCGGTGCACTGAAGAAATTTGTCGCGCTGCAGGAGTGCCATGACTGCGTTTTCTGCGTCGTCGATCTGCACGCCATCACCGTGCCGCAGGACCCCAAGCGCCTCGCCGACCAGACCCGCGAGATCGCTGCCGCATTCCTTGCTTCCGGCATCGATCCCAAGCGCGCGATCCTCTATCCCCAGTCGGCCGTGCGCGCCCATGTCGAGCTTGCCTGGATCTTCAATTGCGTTGCGCGCATGGGCTGGCTGGAACGCATGACCCAGTTCAAGGAGAAGGCCGGCAGCGACAAGGAGCGCGCCTCCGTCGGCCTGTTCGACTATCCCGTCCTTCAGGCCGCCGACATTCTCGCCTTCAAGGCGACCCATGTGCCCGTGGGCGAGGACCAGAAGCAGCACCTTGAACTGTCGCGCGACATTGCCGACCGGTTCAATCGCGATTTCGACGCGCCCGGCTTCTTCCCCCTGCCGGAACCCCTGATCGAGGGACCGGGCGCGCGGGTGATGAGCCTGAAGGACGGCACGAAGAAGATGTCGAAATCCGATCCCTCGGAACTCTCGCGGATCGCGCTTCTGGACGATGCCGATGCCATTGCGAAGAAGATCAAGAAGTCGAAGACCGACACGCTGGGTGATATGCCATCGGAACCGGATGGCCTTGAGGGTCGGCCCGAGGTTGAGAACCTTGTCGGCATCTATGCCGCGCTGGAGGGTTCGACGAAACAGGCGGTGCTCGACCAGTTTGGCGGGCAGGGCTTCGGCGTGTTCAAGCCGGCCCTGGCAGAGCTCGCCGTGGAACACCTCGCGCCGGTGACGCAGCGCATGCGCGAGCTGATGGCCGATCCGCTGGAAATCGACCGCGTGCTTGCCGAGGGCACCGCGCGGGCCAGATCCATTGCCGAGCCGAACATGGAAGAAGTCCGCCGGATCATCGGTTTCTGGCGGGTGCCGGAATAGATCCCATGGGAGTGGAGAGACAGATGAGAGGTTTGATAGTGGCGGCACTGTCCGCGATTGTGCTGGCGGCGTGCGGTGGTGCCGGCGAAGGCGTGGACGCGCCCGCCGCGGCGGCCATGGTCGAAGAGGACGGCGTGCGCTTCGAGAACGCCACCTTCCGTCCGCCCTTTGGCGGGCGTGACGTGGCGGCGGCCTATGTGTCGATCACAGCCACGGGCGACCAGCCGGTGACCATTCTCGGTGCAGCGTCCGATATCGCGGGAAATGTCGAACTGCACACGGTGTCGGAGGTGGATGGCAAGATGGCCATGCGGCGGGTGGAGCGCTATGAGGTGGGTGCCGGCGACACGCTGGCCCTGCGCACCGGCGCTGAACACCTGATGCTGTTCGGCGTCGATGGTTCATTTGCCGGGGGCGACAAGGTCACCATCACCCTGACCTATACCCTTGGCAACAGTGCGCCGCGGGAGGTCGAGGTGGATTTTACGGTCGACGCGCTGGATTAATATTTGGTCACGGGCGAAAAAATTACGGTATCGGCCGCCGTCAAGTCTTGTTTCGCGGCAATGCAGCGGACAAGGTTAGAATTGAGGGGTTCGCGTGAGGGGCGATTATTGAGGCGATGCGCTATCTTGAAGAGCATCCGGTGGATTTCGATGCGGTTGATGCCGACGGGCAGGCCATCACGCTTATCCGCACGGTGTATCGCACCGACGAGGCGGCCCCTGAGCCCGGCGCGTTCGAGCGGGGGCTCATGAAACTGTGGCGGGGCATTCGGCTCGCGGCGGTATCGGTCGCCGTGGTAGCGGTGGTCGGGGCCTATCCCGCAATGACGTTGCGTGGCCACCAGCTCGATGCGTCGATGCCGAGCCTGGCAGAAGCGCCCATCGCCTGGACATCTGATGCCACGGGACTCATGAATGTCGCCATCGCCCGCGAAACCGACGGTGCAGGATGGATCGGTGACCATGCCAGCTGGCGTCCCGAAGCCCGGCTGACGGCGCTGCCGGCCTGGCAGGCGGGCCTCGCCAGCGGACTTTCGGATGTGTCCCGGGCACGTGCCGAGGCGGCGAAGTACGAAGGCGCGCCGGACCGCGACCTGATGATGGCGTCCCGGCTACTCGCCGTGCGCGAGGATGGTCGCATGGGCGCGCGCCTTGCCGCGGCCATGGAAGCTTTCCAGCGCTACGACGGCCGCCTGGCTCAGGGACTGGCGGTTCAGCCCACAGGCGCGAGCGCCGCGCTCGCCCAGCTTGACCTGATCGACAACTGGTC
Source organism: uncultured Hyphomonadaceae bacterium (assembly GCA_964644395.1). Classification (GTDB taxonomy): domain Bacteria; phylum Pseudomonadota; class Alphaproteobacteria; order Caulobacterales; family Hyphomonadaceae; genus JBGSUF01. The sequence continues at coordinate 7,370 of CAZXWB010000059.1, forward strand.
GACCAATGGGCGTGAGGCCCTTCGTGTCGCGATTGCCGATCCCGACACGGTGCTGGCGAGCGTGGATGCGGTGTCTGCGCTTTATGAAGTGCGCGGTCGCGCGCAGGCCGCGTCCATCGTGCTGGCCGGGCTGGCCGCCGAGGATCCCGATCTGATGGCCCAGCCTGACATCGCCGCGGCCCGCGCCATCGCACAGGATGCCTGGCGGGCGGTGGCGGAAATGTCGCCCCTCTTCGTTGGCAATGCCGAACCGGGCGCCATCTTCCCGGGCAATGATCTCATGTCCATGGCCTATCTGCTGGACGAAGCGCGTGCGGCGACGCTGGCCCTGCGCGTGGAGATCGAGTCCTTTGCGCCGGTGGAGGCACCCGAGGTGCCCGATGGGAGCCTGCTGGCCAAATATCCCTCGCCCAAGCCGCAAATGGTACCCTGACTCCACGCCGCCTTTGGGCTGCCCGGCAGTCGGCTGACACATCTGTCTCGGAAGGTTCAGGCCAAGGCGGCCCTGATGCCATCCAGCAGGTCGGCCTGCGTCATGGGCTTTCGCACGAAGGCGGTGTAGCCCGCGGCAGCAGCCTTTTCCGTCAGGCCACCGGTAACCACGCCGCTGATCAGGATCGCCGGGGCCGTCACGCCGCGTTTGCGCAGCTTTGACAGCAATTTCAGGCCGTCGAGTCCCGTCATCTTGAAATCGATCAGGAGGCAGTCGGCTTCTCCCAGGGTGGGATCGTCCTGCGCAGCCGCGCCGGAATCGAAGCACACCACATCCAGGCCCGATGCGCGCAGCAGTAATGACAGCGAACGGCGCACCGCCTCGCTGTCATCGACAAGCGCGATCCGCAGGGAGGATGCAGACCGGGCTTTCGGCTTGGTGTTGATGGCGTCCATGATGACTCCACTGGCGCGCCGACGCGGCGCCGGCGCAAGATACTTGGCACACCAGATCAGGTAAGTCTCTTGTGGGGAATGCGTAGGTGAGAATAATTCTCAATCTTCGCCGAAGCCGAGTTCGGCCGCGAAGGCCACACGCAGAGCCACCGACAGGCTGCTCGCCTCGAGCTTTTCCATCAGATTGGCGCGGTGGACTTCTGCGGTGCGCGGCGAAATGCCGAGATTGGCCGCCACCATCTTGTTGGTGTCGCCCTTGGCCAGGCGCGCGAGGACCTCGCGTTCCCTCTGCGTCAGCACCGAGAGGCGGCGCTCGGCGGCCTCCTTGCGCTGTTTGCCTTCGCCTTCGGCTTCGGCGCGGGAGAAGGCACGATCCAGCGCGTCGAGGATGGACTGTTTTTCGAAGGGCTTTTCGAGGAAATCCACTGCGCCCTTCTTCATGGCACTCACGGCCACGCCGACATCGCCATGGGCGGTCAGCATGATCACGGGCAGGTCGGACTTGCGCTCCGCCAGGGCATCGATCACGCCGAGCCCGTCCAGCTTCGGCATCTGGTAGTCGAGCAGGACCGCCGCCCCGGATTCCTCGGCGTCGGCCTCGATGAAGTCGGCCCCGTCGGCGTAGGTCTGTACCCGGTAGCCGACATGGCGGAGCATGAAGCTCGCCGACTGGCGGATGGCGTCATCATCATCCACGAGATGGACAATACGCTCCTTCTTACCCGTCATGACTCAAGCCCTTTTCAAGGTGAAACGGAAAGCGGCCCCCCCGAGCGGGGACGGCACCACATCGATCTCGCCACCATGGGCCTCAACGATCAGTTTGCAAATCGACAGGCCGAGACCCATACCCGCGGCTTTTGATGAATTGAAACTGTCGAAGAGACCAACGGCCACGTCCTCCGGGATGCCCGGGCCGTTGTCGGCGACCCACACCTCGATGAAGTCCTCATTCTCGCAGGGTTCCGCCTGCAGCGTGATACGGGCATCGGACTGCTCGTTCATGGCGTCCATGGCATTGCGCATGAGATTGAAGACCACCTGCTGGACCTGCACAGGTTCGGCCATGACATGACCTGGATCGCCCTCGATCATGCTGTCGATGCGCACACCGTCATGGCGGCGGTCGAGCTTGGCGAGCGCAATGGAATCAGCCAGCAGCGGCCCGAGTTCCACGGGCTTGGCGTCGATCTCGCCCTTGGTGACGAAATCCCGCAGCTTCCGGACGATCTCGCCGGCCCGCAGCGACTGGTGCGCCGCCTCGGCCAGGGCGTCGCGCACGATCTTCACGTCCTCATCGCTCGGGTCGTCGAGAATGTCCCGGCCTGCCTCCAGGTAGTTCGAAATCGCGGTGAGCGGCTGGTTGAGCTCATGGGCGAGCGCCGCGGCCATGGTGCCGACGGCGCTGACGCGGGAGAAATGCACCAGTTCGGCCTGCATCTGCTTCATGCGCAGTTCCACCGCCTGCTGCTCGGTCAGGTCGCGCAGATAGCCCGTGAACAGGCGGTGCTCGCCAATCACCGCCTCGCCGATCTTGAGGTCGACGGGGAACTCCTCGCCATTGGCGCGCCTGGCCTTGACGATGCGGCCGATACCGATGATCCGGCGTTCGCCGGTCTGCATGTAGCGCGACATATAGTCGTCATGATGATGGGAGTCCCGGCTGGTCATCAACTCGTTCACCGAGCGCCCGACCATCTCCTCGGCGCGGTAACCGAACATGCGTTCGGCTGCCCGCGAGAACGCCTGGATGGCGCCACCCTCATCGATGACGACCATGGCATCGGGCACCGACGCCAGGATGGAGTCCATGTGTGTCTCGAGTTCCTGCCGGCTGACGCCCCGCTCGCTGGTGCCGATCTTCACGCTGCTATCGCCCAAATTCAACAAGCCTATCCAGTGTCAACGCATGTTGACACAAGCCGGGCCCGCTGACCAGCCGGGGCGGCGCGAAAATGGACGGCGGCGTCAGGCGAGGGCGCGCTGGGCCCTGCGGCGATTGAGCGCCATGGCGCCGAGTGCGATCAGGAAAACGCCTGCGCCGACAAAGGCGGTGGGGCAGCCCCAGCAATGGCCGGCAAAGGACAACAGCCCGCCATTCGCGGCGCCCTCCACGGCCGGGCGGCACCAGAAGGCAGCAAAGGGATCGGCCGTGGCATTGGTGTGCATGGCCTTGGCGAGACCG
>CAZXWB010000060.1:0-10438 GCA_964644395.1 uncultured Hyphomonadaceae bacterium
AATCAATTCTCAAGGACCAATCCCGAATCGTCCTTCGCCACCCATGCCCGATGTCAGTCTCTATTCTGTCTTTTTGCCATACAGTCGGAATATCTTCCAGCAGCATCGATTCTGAATTCGTCATTGATTCAGAATTCGAATGTCCTCATTCAGCATTACGCTGTTCTTATTCAGCATTCCGCGCCAGCTACTCGGCTGCTGCCGCTTCCTTCTTTTCTTCGTCGGCCCGCACTTCGTCGCGGACGTTCTGTCCCTTGTTCTCAATGAACGCGTCGATCTGCGAGAGGATCTTGTTGTATTCTTCGCTGTCGGTCGGGGCGAAGTTCCAGTTCCGGAACAGGTCCTGGATGTGGAAAATCGTCCGCCGCGCGACTTCCTTGTCCTCGAAGCCGTAATCCAGCTCGATCGCCTGCCAGATCTTGGCGAACACGAACTCCTGTCGGTCGCCGGGGCAGGAGGCATCCACCTCGTCGAAGGCGTTCTGCTGCAGGTAGCAGTTGTCGAACATCTCGGCCTTGAGCATGGTCACGAAGTCTTCCAGCGTCGTGCCTTCTTCCCCCACGACCGTCATCATCTGCTTGACGTCATTGCCGCGACGCAGCAGCGAGCGGGCCTCCTCGACGGTGTCGCTGTCGATGATGCCTTTGTACTTGGACCACGATTCCAGCGGGTCGATGGCCGGGTAGCGGCGGGCGTCGGAGCGCGAGCGAGAGAGGCCATGGAACGCACCGACCACTTTCAGCGTGCCCTGCGTGACGGGTTCTTCGAAGTTGCCGCCGGCCGGCGAGACGGTTCCGCCGATCGTGACCGACGCGAGTGTACCGTCGTTGAGCTCCACCTGCCCGGCCCGCTCGTAGAAGCTGGCAATGCGGGATTCCAGATACGCCGGGAACGCCTCCTCGCCGGGGATTTCTTCCAGTCGGCCCGAGACTTCGCGCATCGCCTGGGCCCATCGACTGGTCGAGTCGGCCAGCAGCAGAACGTTCATGCCCATCTGGCGGTAGTACTCGGCCAACGTGACCGCCGTGTAGACCGACGCCTCGCGGGCGGCTACGGGCATCGCCGAGGTGTTGCAGATGATGATGGTCCGCTCCATGAGGCTTTTTCCGGTGCGGGGGTCTTCCAGCTCGGGGAACTCGCGGATGGTTTCCACGACTTCGCCGGCACGCTCGCCACAGGCGGCGATGATGACCACATCCACGTCGGCGTAGCGGGCGGTGAGCTGCTGGAGGACGGTCTTGCCGGCACCGAACGGGCCGGGGATGCAGTAGGTCCCGCCGCGATTGATCGGGAACATCGAGTCGATGATCCGCTGGCCGGTCACGAGGGGCTCTTTGGGCATCAGCCGGGTCTTGTAGACGTCGATGGCACGCTTGACGGGCCAATCCTGCTGCATCGTGACGGACTTCTGCTCGCCCTGCTCGTCGGTGAGGACGGCGATTTCCTTCTCGACGGTGTAGCTGCCCTTCTCGACGATGGACTCGACGGTGAACGAGCCCTTCCAGCCGAACGGGACCATGACCTTGTGCTCGAAGATTCCCTCGGGCGTGGTGCCCAGCGTGTCTCCGGCGCGGACGGTGTCGCCTTCCTTGACGGCGGGGGTCAGCTCCCACTGCTTCTCGGCGTCCAGCCCGGGCAGGTAGAGGCCTGGCTTGAGGAAGTATCCCGCTTGCTCGGCCACGTTGAACAGGGGGTTCTGCAGGCCGTCGTAGACCTGCCCCAGCAGACCGGGCCCGAGGGAGACGGCGAGCATCTCTTCTTCGAACTCGACGCTATGGCCGATTTTCAGGTCGCGCGTTTCCTCGAACACCTGCAGGTCGGCCAGGCGTCCGCGTACGCGGATGACCTCGCTGAGCAGGCGTGCGCCGTCCTCGCGGATGCAGTAGGCGGTGGCGTTCTGTACCACGCGTCCGGTGAGTTCCACGACCACCATGTTTCCGAAGATGGCAACGATTCGTCCGGTCACTTTCGGTGTCCTCTCAAAGGCTACAGGATCGCTTCGTCGAGCAGATCGTCGTCCGCTTCGTTGAGGCGTTCCCATCGAATCAGCAGGGTCAGTTTGGTCGCGTAGGCAGCCAGCTCGTCGTCGGAGAAGGTGAACCACGCGTCATGATCTTCAATCCAGTTCCATCGGGTCCGGTCCAGCACTTTCAGCCCGTCCAGCGGATGGGCGGCCGAGGCCCATTCATTCACCGTCGCGCGGAGGTCCACGTGAAACGGTGCCAGCTCCGGGGCGACCAGGTACGGCGTGACGTCCAGGCCGAGTTCCTTGGCCCGCGCCTCGGCGAGCTGGTTTCGCAACGCCACCTCGAAGCCGATGTACTCCTGCAGAAAGCGGGCATGGAGCGTCTGGGCCCGCTGGGCTGCATGGCGGTAGTACGCCGTCCAGATCGCGTCGGACGCGACGCGGCGGGAGGTGTCCTCGCTGCCCTGGAGAAAATCGGGCAGGGGCTCGGTCCCGTCCATCTGCGCCTCGGAGAGAACCAGCGGCTCGGCCTGGTCGATTTCGCCCGACGCCAGCGCCTCGCGCTGCATCAGGTCGTGTTCGAGCAGGAGCAGGTCGATGGCTTCGCGGGCAGGGTGATCGGCCCCGAGCCATTCGAGGTACTCCGCCAGCGACAGCGGGGGAGCGATGCCCAGCTCACCCAGCGACGGCAGGGCGGTGATGGTGAAAAGGTTTTCGCCTCGCAGACCCACGGGCTATTCCCCTTCGGCCTGGTTGTCGGTGTCGACGGCGTGGTCGAGGGTCTCGCGCAGCTTGGGGCTGACCATCTCGCAGAGCATCTCGACGACCGAATCGAGCGTGACCTCGACGGTCGCACCCGCACAGGTGTACTCGAAGCCGGACTGCTTGAGCGTGCCCTTCAGGTCGATCCCGATGTGCTTGCGGGTTTCCTCGACGCGCTCCTTGCCGATCTCGCCCAGGGCCCAGTCGACCAGTTGGTCGCGCAGCTCGGGCTTGACGGAAATGCGGATCTGGTCGGTTCCCTCGCGGTCGCTGTGGGCGTAGGAGGTGACCACCTCGTGGAGCACCTTGCCCAGGAAGTCCACACTGTCGAGCGTTTCCTGCGTGCCGGCACGCACCACCGACTGCAGGGCCCGGTTCAGCGAGTCGCGCAGCTTCAGGACGGTATCCCGGGCGGCGAGGTTCAGCTCCGTCTGGGAGCGTTCGACGTACTGCCGGGCTTCCTGCTTGGCCTCGTCGACAATCTTCCGGGCCTGCTGCTCGGCGTCGGCGATGATTTTGTCGGCGTCCTTCTGAGCCTGCCGGCGGAGCTGGTCGGCCTGCTTCTCGCCGGCTTCGACGCCTTCCTGCTGGAGCTTGGTTACGAACGACTGGATTGTCTCGGCCATGGGTGGGCGACTCCGTGTTTTATGCGTCTGGAGAACGGTTTCGTGTGCGTTTGTTTAACGTCCGTGGCGGCGGGGTTCACGGGTAAAACGCGAATGCACCGCATTGGTCTCGCTAATGTCGACTCAATTTCAGGTTGCAGGGCCGATCGTGGATTCCCGATCGGAACCGACCATCATGCGGATGGAACTCCTGCTGTCAAGAAATCTGACTCTCCCCCCGAGGGGATTTTGCATCTCGGCCGTGGGCGGCAACGGCGTGCATTCCTATGATTGTTCGGATTTTGGCGCCGGAAACCTTACCGGATTCCCTTGAGTTTCATCGCATGGACCACGTGTTGGGCGATCTGAGCAAGAGAAAACGCGGAGCAATCGTAGGCAAGATTGAACGCAGGTTTGCGCGGAAATCGCGTTTCGTAGATCTTCCTGAGGTAATCCTTATCGCGTTCCTCGGCCTGGATCCGCAGCCTCGCCTCGGTCTCGCTGAGTCCTTCGCGGAAGGCGATCTGTTTGACGCGCCAGTCTTCAGGCGCTTCGAGACGCACGGTAATTCCGTTGGGCAGGCCTTGAGTGGCCCCGGCGCCGCCTTGGCCGACGATAATCGCCCCGCCTTCGGTCGCGAGGTCCCGGATGATATCGGAGATGCGGTTGCGCACCTCGATGCCGCTGGGGAGGCGTTCGTTCTTTTGGCCGAACGAGCGGAAAAACTCGGCGATCACGCGGGGCTTGGTGCGCCGCTGCTGTTCCAGAACTTCTTTGTCAATATTGGTTTCCTCCGCAAGATGATCCAGCACTTCCTTGTGGTAGATCTTCCAGGAGGTTCCCTCGGGGGCCTCTTCATTGAGAATGTCCAGCAACAGCAGACCCAGAGAAAACCCCCAGCACCCAAACTCGCGGGAGATGGTAATGTAGGGGCCCGCCTGGGACTCCTGCTGCTCCGGGTCCGGGCGGTCCTGGAGATGTTCCGCCAGGGATACCTTGGCCATCCAATAACTCCTTCTATCAGAGGGGGGCGCGACCCTCTTGGGTCATTGTAGCGTCAAGCTCGATGCGTCAAACCGTCCTTACGCACATTCTGGCGTTCTGCGGGCGAAAGTCCAGCCGGAAAGAGCGTTTCATCCTCTGCATCGCCGCAGGTGCCTTCATGGGCTATCGGCATGCAGCCAAACGATCTATGAATTTCCCCGGGATGTTCAGGCCGATCGGCTGTCCAGCTTGCCGAAGATCATCCGTCCCGCGGAGGTCTGAATCACCGACGTGACGGTGATCATTACCTCCTGCCCGACGTGGTCGCGTCCCTGCTCGGCGACCACCATCGTCCCGTCATCGAGGTACCCCACGCCCTGGCCGGGCTCCTCGCCGGGTTTGATGATTTTCACCCGAAGCCCCTCGCCCGGGAGCACCACCGGCTTCAGCGCGTTGGCGAGGTCGTTGATGTTGATGACTTCCACGCCCCGCAGCTGCGCGACCTTGTTGAGGTTGTAATCGTTCGTCATCACCCGCCCGTTGAGGTGTTCGCCCAGCGCCACGAGCTTGGCGTCGACCTCGGATTCGTCATCGACGGCAGCGACGTGCTTGTCGTAGATCCGCACGTCGATCTTGTCCGACCCCTGCAGGCGGTTGAGCACGTCCAAACCGCGACGGCCTCGGTTGCGGCGAAGTTTGTTGTCCGAGTCGGCAATCGCCTGCAACTCGGCGAGGATGAATCGCGGGACGATGATCTCGCTTTCCAGGATCTTCGTCTCGGTGATGTCGGCGATGCGCCCGTCGATGATGACAGAGGTATCCAGCAGGAACGGCCGGGGTCCTTTGGCGTGACGCGAGAACTCCACGTACGGGATGACGAAGCGGAAATCGTCCTTGGTCTGCAGAACGAACGAGACGCACAGGAACACCGCAGCCGCCCCGATCAGAACGCGCACCAGCTCCAGGACCGGGTCGGTCTGGTCGACACCCGCCACGGCCACGCCGATCATCGTGGTGATGTGGCGCAGGAGATAGGCGATCACCAACCCCGCCATCACGCCGAAGAACAACCCGCTGAGCGCCTCGAGACGCTTCTTGCGCCAGAACATGTCCACCATCACCAGTCCGAACGCCAGCAGCACCGGGACAATAATGTAGAGCGTCACATACTGCGGGCCTTCCTGGGTGACACGTTCGCTCAGGGCGTACGGAATGGTGAAGGCGAGCACAACCAGCAGAAACAAGGCGCGGACCAGATGGATGATCATGCGAAATGTCCTTTCCCGTGCGACGGCGATAAACGCTATGGTATGAATCCGATGGGCTGACTATACCGCGCAACAGCAGGCCGGGAAACCCCCTCGCCGGCAGGTTGGTCAGAGGTTCGGAAGCACCGAGACGATCTCCTCGATCGTCGTCTGGCCACGCAATGCGGCGAGCTTGCCGACGTCGGTCAGCGAAAGCGTCTCGGCCTGGGCGATGTACTCGTCGATTTCGCCGGCAGGGGCGCGGTTGAGAACCATCTTGCGGGTGGTCTCGTCGGGCACGAACAACTCGAAAAGCCCCATGCGTCCCTGGTAGCCGGACTGGTGACAGCTCGCGCAGCCCTCGCCCTGGGAGAGGTGAGCTTCGTCGGCGTCGGTGAGCATTTCGCGCACCTTCGGCTCGATGAGCATCTCGCCGGTCTCGGGAAGCTCGGTGCGACATTTTGGGCAGATCGTGCGAACCAGCACCTGGGCGATCACGCAGCGAAGGGCCGTCGCCAGAAAAAACGGGTGAACGTCCAGGAACAGCATCGTCTCAATGGCTCGGCTGGCGCGGGACGCATGGGTGGTCGCCAGAACGAGGTGGCCGGTATTGGCGGCGCGGACGGCCGTCCGCGCGGTTTCCGCGTCGCGGACCTCGCCGACCATGATCACGTCCGGGTCCTGGCGCAGCAGGGCGGTGAGCATCTCGGCGAACCCCAGCCCCACCCGCGGGCTGATCTGCGTCTGGCTGACTCCCTGCAGATCGTATTCGATGGGGTTCTCGATGGTGCAGATCTTCCGCCCGGACCCGGCAATCAGGCGGAGCATGGAGTACATCGTCGTGGTCTTCCCGCTGCCGGTGGGCCCCGAGACGAGGATCAACCCGTTGGGACGCTCAATGATGTCGTCGATCGCATCCTGCTGGCCGTCCAGCATGCCCAACTCGTCGATTTCCATCAGGCCGACCGTACGGTCGAACACGCGGACGACCATGTCCTGGCCGTGGAGGGTGGGCACGACGCTGATGCGCAGCTCCACCTGGCGATCGGCGATTTCCACCTTCAGTCGGCCTTCGTGAGGCTTGCGGTGCTCGGCGACGTCCATCCCGGCGATGCTCTGCACGTGGCCGATCAGGCGGCGGGAAAGATCCAGGTCCAGTTGCGTCTGAGGGTAGAGTCTCCCGTCGATGCGGAACAGCAGGTCGCAGCCCAGACGCTGGGTGGAGAGGTGAATGTCGCTCACGCGATGGGTGACGGCCTCCTCGACGATGTGGGTCCACTGGGCGGAGGGTTCGCCGCCGACGTCCTGAATGGCCTGGTGATCGAGTATGGGTTCCATGGGGCGTCCTGTGCTAGGAGGCGTCGGGCGCGTCGCCTTGGGCGAGCCGGCGGTGGGCGAGATCGAGGGACTTGACCGTCGGAATCAGGTCCGGAAGCTTGACGGTGTCCAGCAGGCGACGGATCGACGGGCGCGGACGGGCGATAATCAGCCCGGCGTCGCGCTCCTTGGCGAACTCGTGCAGCGTGAAGAGGGCCCCGATACCGGCTGAGCTGAGAAACGTCACATTCCCAAGGTCCACGATGATGCCCGTAAGCTCGTCGCCCTCGCTCACCTCGCGAACCTTGTCCACCAGGCCGCCACGGGCACGCCATTCCATCTGTTCGGGACAGTACACCGTGTACACGCCCCCTCCATCCGATTTGACCTGCAGATCCATGGCCGTCCTTTCCGTTCGGGGCAACCTGACCGGCGTCTGCCGGACATCGGCCGCCGGCAGGAAAGAGTAGAACCCGACGCATGGAAGATCAATACCCTCACGAAAGATGCCGACCGCCGGTGGGTACAAAAAACGCTCGGGCCCCCGCGGGGGGAACCCGAGCGCGTCCACAAAACCCTCGGTAGTTGCGCAATTGCAAGGTATCCGTCTTCGGTGGGTCGTGGACCTGTACTCTGATTATACGCTCCATGATCGCCCGAGGAGAACCCTGCCCGATATTTTCGATGGGAATTCCCCCGAATGTGGATGAATCGACAGTCGTTACGAGGACCATGCCTCGCAAACAGCCCGCTCGATAGGCCGTAAAATCAGTATTTTCAATATATTGAGCGCCCATGCAGCCGGAGGTCCTCAATATATTGAGACTCATTCTTTTTTCTGAGCTTTACAATTATTCACAACCCCTTATTGAGAAAGATAGTAGAATACGGACAGCAGTGGCAACGCGCCGTGTGATGGTTCACCGGTCAGCCGAGGAGGGGCATGTATTGTCCTTCGGTTCCTGCCCCCATCGGTGACCGTCTCGGCGCCGTGGCCATTGCCTGAACGACATTCGGCATTCCGTCGATGGCCTGAGCCGTTGACGGCATGGAAGCCGGATCAGCTCTCCCCCTGGCTGGTCCGTGTCAGGCAGACTCGGCGTGCCCGGCTGGGTCTGCCGCTTTTTGCGCCCGTCGCCGGGGGTGATTCGCCTCTCTTCGAACCGGGGTGCTGGTATACAACGCGCTGCCGTCGGTTTGCATCCATTCGGTCGAGGGTGCTACCATGTCCTGCCGGCTAAAGGAGCTTCTTCCCGTTCGAGTTCCCACAGGAAAGGACCACAGCATGTCCGAAGGTGACGCGTCGCGTTCAGCGATGCAGAAACAAACGGCCCACAAGGCTCCCCCATTGACGATGGTGATTTTCGGGGCCTCGGGCGACCTGACCACCCGCAAGCTCATGCCCGCGGTCTGCAGCCTGTTCTGCGAGGGCATGTTCGACGAGAAGTTCCAGATCATCGGTTACGGCCGAACTGAGATGACCGACGAGGAATTCCGCACCGGCGTCATCGAACAATCCGAACTCACCTGCAAGCGCGAGCAGCGGTGCGGGAAGCGATGCGAAGAATTCGCCGAGCATCTCTACTACCAGCAGGGCAGCTACGACGACGTCGAGGACATCCGCACGCTGGGTGAGAGAATCGAACAGCTCGCCGGCCAGCGCGACATGCCCTGCAATACGCTGTTCTACCTCGCGACGCCGCCGGGGGTGTTCGGCACGCTGGCGGAACTGCTCCACGAGACCGGCCTCTCACGCAAAGGTCAGGAAGACGGCGATTCGTGGTCCCGCATCGTCATCGAAAAACCCTTCGGCCGGGACTTGCGATCGGCCAGTGCGCTCAACGAGCAGCTCCAGCAGGCCTTCGACGAGCAGCAGGTCTACCGGATCGACCACTACCTGGGCAAGGAGACGGTCCAGAACCTGCTGGTCCTGCGGTTTGCCAACGCCATCTTCGAGCCCATCTGGAACCAGAAGTACGTCGACCACGTGCAACTGACGGTGGCTGAGACGCTTGGCGTCGAGGGGCGAGGCGGGTACTACGAGGAGGCCGGCGCCATCCGCGACATGGTCGCCAACCACATGATGCACCTGCTGAGCCTGGTGGCGATGGAGGCGCCCGTTTCGCTCACCGCCGACGCCGTGCGCGATGAGAAGGTGCAGATTCTCCGCGCACTTCGCCCGATCCCGCCGCAATGCGCCCAATCCGACGTGGTCCAGGCCCAGTACGCCTCCGGTGAGGTCGATGGAGAGACCGTGCCCGGCTACCGCCAGGAGGACGGGGTCGCCGAGAACTCCACCACTCCCACCTATGTGGCCTTCAAGGCGTTCGTGGACAACTGGCGATGGGCCGGCGTGCCGTTTTATCTCCGTCACGGCAAGCGCCTCGCCCGGAAGGTCACCGAGATCTCAATCCACTTCCACGAGGTCCCGCGGGTGCTGTTCAACCTGCCGCCCACCGGGCCGATGCCCCCCAATGTCCTGCGGATCCGCATTCAGCCCGACGAGGGAATCTCCCTGCAGTTCCAGGTGAAGCGTCCCGGCCCGGCGATGCGCATCGAACCGTTCTGCATGGACTTCACTTACGACCAGGCCTTCGGGGCCGCCCCGCCCGACGCATACGAGCGACTGCTGCTGGATGCCGCCCTGGGCGACGCGACCCTCTTCACACGCAACGACGAAGCGGAGGCCTGCTGGGCGTTCGTAAACCCGCTTCTGGAAGGCTGTCAGCAGCAGGGCCCCGAGCGGATGGCCGACTACCCCGTCGGTACGTGGGGCCCGAGCGAAGCCGACCGGCTCATCCGCAACGACGGGCGCGACTGGGCGATTCGGGACCATTCCTGAACGCCTACTGCCAACGACCCGCATATTCGCGCCGGAGGATCTCCCAGGCCTTGTCGAGATAGTAGCGATACGCCTCCAGCGGTGTACCGTTGGGAATGCGATGGTCCAGCCCCAGCAGGCAGCCCCCGGTGCGGACCATCGGGGGAATCTTGTACTCCAGCTCACGGTCAATGGCGGATTTGCCCTGCCGCAGCACGTGCTTGTCCAGCCCGCCCTGAAACGCCAGGCGATCGCCATATTGCTCCCGCAGGGCCACGATGTCCATCCCGGCGGCAGGTTCGTTGGGGTACATCACGTTCACGCCGGCGGCCAGGAAGGCGTCGACCACGGGGTTCATGTTCCCGTCGGAATCCTGCGAGAACAGCCGGACCCCACGCGACCGGGCGAGATCCCACACCTGCCGGTAGTAGGGCAGGATGAACTCCCGGACCTGGTCCGGGCCTGCCAGAGGTCCGCTCTTGCCGGCCATGTCTTCGTGTACGAAGATCCGGTCGATCGGGGCGTGCTCGGTCACTCGCTCGATGGCGGTGCACGCGGTGTCCGCAAAGGTCTGGAGCATGTCGCCAATCAACTCGGGTTGATCGTAGTAGGCCATGCACAGCTGCGCGTCGCCCAGGAGTTGGCGGGGCTCGTCGAAGCCGCCGGGAATACTCACGGTCAGCACCTGCTCGTCGCGGCGCAGCTGGTCAACCCGGCCTTGCCAGTCGTCCATCAG
>CAZXWB010000061.1:0-9696 GCA_964644395.1 uncultured Hyphomonadaceae bacterium
GCACCGCTCCCTGCTTCAACACAGACATCACACCGCCTCGTCGCTGATCTGCACAAGCGCCTTGCCGACATTCCTGCCCTCCATCAGCCTTTCGAAGTGGGCCGGGGCGCTAGCCAGTCCCTCGGCCCTGTCCTCGGCGAAACGCAATTCACCGCTTGCGATCCAGGGCGTGGCCTCGGCGACATATTCGTCCCAGCGGGAATAGAAATCATAGACCACCAGGCCGAAAAGCCGGGCCCGCTTGCCGACAATGAGGCCCATGTTCAGGGGATGCTGGCTCGGCGTGTCATTGTGATAGGCATCGACCAGGCCGCACAGCACGCCGCGGGCATAGGGCCGGGCATGGGCAAGCGCCAGCATGGCCATGTCGGCGGAAACATTTTCGAAGAAGACCGTCAAACCGTCCGGCAGGGCCCCGGCGAGCGTATCGCGCCAGCCCTCGCTCGTGTAATCGATGCAGGCATCGAAGCGGTAACTCTCCGTGACGAGCGCGCATTTCTCTCGTCCTCCGGCGACGCCGATGACGCGCGCGCCCTTCAGGCGTGCAATCTGCCCCGCAGTGCCACCGACGGGGCCAGCGGCGGCATCGACCAGAACCGTGTCGCCTTCGCGCACCTGCGCCAATTGCGTCATGCCCGCCCAGCCGGTCAGCCCCGGCATGCCGAGCACGCCGGCATGGGCCGACAGGGGGACGCCTTGGGCGGGTTCGATCCGCCTGAAGGACCCCGCAGGCAGCGCCGAGACCTCCTCCCAGCCGCCGTCCATGGACTGTACCCAGTCGCCCGCCGACACGTCCGGGCTCTTGCTCTCGATGACCTGCCCGACAATGGCGCCGGGAATGGCCTCCACGCCCGGTTCCGGCGCCGGCTCGCCCATATGCCGCCCGCGCAGCCGGGCGCCCACATAGGGATCAAGCGAGACGTAAACATTGCGCACCAGAATGCCGGCGTGGGAACAGTCCGGGCTATCGACTTCAACCTGCATGAAATCGCCTGCGCGGGGCCGGTGATCGATGGCGTCGGCGAGGACAATGCGCTGCATGGCTCAGCCTTCGACCATCTCGACCAGCGTGCCGTCGAGATCCTTAATCGTGCCCACGCGCTTTCCCTTGTAGACCGGTCCGCCACGCACTTCCGGGGGCGTGATCCAGGGCCCGGGCAGGGAGTCGAAATCGGGGTGCCAGAAGGTTCCGATGGCACAGCCCGGCACGAGCATGCCCTCATGGTGGGGCCGCGGCGTGGCGGCTGCGGGATACTGGTCGAGTTCCAGGAAGACGTCGCGACCATGAATCATGGTGGAGATGGTGTGCAGTTCGTCCAGAGGCGAGCCGAACGCCCCGGCGAGCATGGTGTAGACAATGTCCATTGCGCGTCCCGTTTCCACACCGGCATGCTGCTCCATCCAGCGATTGGACGCCCGCATGTCGGAGCAGGCCATGACGAGGATGAAAAGCCGGTCGATCGGTGCGGTGGCGCGTGGCAGGTCGTAGGCCGGAAGGTCGTCGCGGATCTGGGTGAGGTAGACAACTTCCCCGTCCGGGCCTTTGACCTGCATGGGGTAGATGGCGGGCAGGCCCTCGATCTCGCGCGGCGGCCCGATCACCTCGAAGGGCGAACCCGGCTGGGTGACGCGCTCATTGGCTGCCAGCACGTCCTGCACGCAGATCTCGATCGCGGCCCAGCCATAGCTGCGCAGGGGCAAGAAGTCCGGATGGGCCGGCTGCTCGATCAGCCGAAGATAGATATCGGTGCCCGAGGCAGGTTCCATGACGAGATAGGGTTGGCCTGCCGATTTCGGCGCGTCCCAGCTTTCGGCGAGATCCTCGGCGACCTCGCCCTCGTCGATCACCGTGTAGTCCATGAAGTCGTGGTAGCGTTTCCTGGCGGCGTCGAGGTCGGCGACGGTCAGCGTGGCGGCGCGCAGAAGTTTCAAGTTCAAGCCCTCCCGAATTTCCTGTGGCAGCGGGTTGCTGACATCAGAGACCAAAAGATATATCCTTTGCAAGGATGAGAGGGGAAAGAATTTGGCCGCTTACATGATTGTCTTCGCACACGTGCATGATCGCGCACGCTTCCTGGAGGTCTATGCGCGGCCAACGGCGGAACTGATCGGCCGTTTCGGCGGGGAATACCTTGTGCGCGCGCCGACATCGCTTGCGCTGGAGAACGCCGCCGAACTCGACGGAGCCGCCGCGGTGGTGTCGAAATGGCCCGACAGGGCCTCGATCGAACGCTTCTGGAACAGCGAGGAGTACAGGGCGCTGAAGGCCGCGCGCCAGCCGCTGGCCGATGCCCACGTTCTCATCGTGGAAGATCCGTCATGAGGGGGCGCGTCGCCGGACTGGCCGCCCTGTGGCTGACGGCCTGCGCGACGGCACCTTCCGGGCCCGCAAGGATCACCGAGCGCGCCGACATGCCGACCGCCATTCAGGGCCTGCCCGCCACCAGCGCGGGGGATATTCTTGCCCGGGCACACAAGGCCGCAGGCGGTGAGAACTGGACCCGGCCGGGCACGCTGTTCCTCGAAGGCTACAACATCATACGAACCCCGGATGGCGGAGAGATTCTCTGGGACCGCTACGCCATGTGGCGGGTTTTTGCCGATGAGAAGGCCGATTCCCGCGCCGCCAGCGGCAAGGTTCGCATCGAAGCCTGGAGCGGTGGCGAACTGGCTCTGCTGCTCAGCTTTGACGGGACCACCACCTATGACGAGAACGGGCCGATGGCCGACCAGTCTGCGAATGCCATGTGGGGCGCCAATTTCGGTTTCGGCGCCATCCGCAACGCGCTCGATGAGGGCTGGACGCAGGAACGCGGCCCCGACCGGCTGATCGACGGCGCGCCCGCCCACATGGTCGCCCTCACGGATCCGTCCGGCGGCAAGACACTGTTCGGAATACGCCAGTCGGACTTCCGCATCGTCTATGTCGGCTTCGACACGCCACGCGGCTGGCATGAGCGCTACTATTCGCATTTTTTCACCAAGCCCGGTGTGGACTGGGTCCAGCCGGGCCGCGTGCGTCTGTTCTATGACGGCGTGAAGGCCAATGAGGCGATCTGGACCGACTTCCGCATTGGCGCGGCCCTTCCGGGCGAGGTCTTTGTCGTAACGGAAGCCCCGGCTTCGCCGACTTTCTAGCGCAAGTTCGGAGCAAACGGAATCCGTTTGCGAACGGATACTTGCGTCCAAAAAAGTATGTAAAGCGGCGGTTTGGAGTGAAACGAAAGACCAACGCTTTAGGCTCGCGCGGTCTCGACCGTCTCCTCGGCCTCGGCGATGCTCTCGCCGATCTTTCCATGGTCGTCATACTTGTATCGGCCGAGGAACAGGAGCGGGACTGTGGAGACGAACAGCAGGATGGCGGCCTCGATCAGGGTCTTCGTCCAGCCCTGGGCATCGGCGAAATTCGACATGATCGTCGGTCCGAACCCTGCGCCGATGGCGAAGAAGCCGTAAATCGCGCCATAGATCGCGGCATACTTTTTCATCCCGAAATACTTCGACACCATGTAGGCCATGAAGTCATACTCCACGCCTGCACCGAAGCCGATCATGAAGATGGCCAGCGTTGCCAGGCTGAACGACACACCGGGCTGGCCCAGCATGTAAAGCGCGATCGCTGGCGAGGCCAGGAAGATGAAGGCGATGGCGGGCGCCCAGAACTTGTCGATCAGGAAGCCGCCGATCAGCCGGCCGGCCAGAACGGCAAGACCCGTGATGGCGGCAAGCTCCACGGCGCGCGAGGCGATCTCCGGCGTCGCCGTCGCGCGGGTGGCGTCGAACACCTTGATCGTCACGATCTGCTCGATATTCGGGATCACGGCGCCAATGGCGTAGCTTATGGGCACGAAGGTGAGCGCGAGCAGCCAGAAGCGCCAGGTTTTCAGCGCCTCCACCAGCGTCATGCCCGGCAGCTCGATCTTCTGGCCATCGCTTGACAGTTCGCGCACCGGCGGTCGTGTCCCGATGGGCAGCAGGAGTGCCAGCAGTATGGGCAGGATGACGAGGGGGATGAAACCGAAAGCCTGCGCATAGGCCAGCGTCAGGCCGTTCTGCTCAAACAGTGGCCAGACTTCCGCGATCACCATCCAGACCAGCCAGGCAACGCCGGCGCCGGAAATGGCCAGGACCGGGATCTTGAACCGGGTGATCGCGGCGTCGGCGGCCGGCTCGTCACCCACGTCGCGCAGTGACAGGAAGTTGATCGGAAGGGCGATGAGCAGGGGCAGCAT
Source organism: uncultured Hyphomonadaceae bacterium (assembly GCA_964644395.1). Lineage (GTDB taxonomy): Bacteria > Pseudomonadota > Alphaproteobacteria > Caulobacterales > Hyphomonadaceae > JBGSUF01. Next base: position 4,233 of record CAZXWB010000061.1, read on the forward strand.
TCCCACCGCCACATAGGCGGCGCGCCAGCCCTGTATCTCGAAGCCGAACAGGTTGACGCCCTCGAGGATGTGCTGGGTGAAGTACTTGGCCAGGGACCCGAACACGCCCGTCGCGATCAGCGCGATGCCGAGCGCCTTGCCCCGGTTCGCCGAGAACCAGTTGGCCACGGGCCGGGTGAAGGTGATGGGCAGTGTGCCCGCGCCGCCAACGGCCACAAAGGCCCAGAGCAACCAGTAGAGCGGCTTCGAACCGGTATTGAGCGCCAGGCCCATCATGCCGAGGCTGAAGGTGACGATGGAAATCAGCGCCACCCGCCGCGCGCCGAACCGGTCCGCGAGGATGCCGATCACCGGGCTCATCAGGAAAGCACCGATCGTGTAGATGGTCAGCGCGAAGAGCACGTCGCCCGCGGTCCAGCCGAGCGGGGCAAACTCGCCGAGAATCGGGCCGATCATCACACCGATCGTGTAGAAGGGCAGGGGAGACAGGCCGAGGCCGACGCCGACGGCGGCGGAACTCAGGACTGGCCAGCCTCGCGCAAATTCTCCGCCTGTGGCGGTGGTCGTGTTCGCCATGCCGTCCTCCCGGTTTGCGGCAATCCGTGTCTTTCGCCATATTGGTATATCTTTTTTGCGCAAGGTCGAGGGGGGTATGAAGCGATGGCACTGACAAGGCGGCAGGCACTGGCGGGCCTTGGCGCATCTGGCGTGGCAGCCTGCGCGCCGGACGCACGCGCCCCGGCCCGCGGCGCGGCGCGAACGGATGCCGACGTCATCGTGATCGGCGCCGGGCTGTCGGGACTGCACGCCGCGCGCATCCTGGAGCGCGATGGCGCGAAGGTGACCGTGCTGGAAGCGACAGACCGGATCGGCGGGCGCATGTGGACGCGCGATGACCTGCCCTGGCGCCCGGAGGCGGGCGGCCAGCAGGTGGGCCAGACCTATGCCCGCATCCGCGCCGAATGCGCCGCCCTCGGACTGCCGCTGGAAACGCCTCCGCCGCCGCTCACCCGGGCGCGCACCTATATTGTCGGCGACACGGTCGTCCATTCAGGCGACTGGGAAACCTCGGACCTGAACCCCTTTGCCGGTCCCTTCCGGGCCATGGCGCCGGACCGGGTACTGTTTGCCGCCGCGGCGCCAGAAAACCCCTTCGACACCCCCCTCGACTGGCGTGAAACGGGCCCGAACGTCGATGTGGACGCCGCCTACTGGCTCGAATCGCGTGGCTTCTCGCCGGCGGCCCTGAGGCTGATCGACGTCGCCCTGAACGCCAATACGCTGCGCACCTATTCGATGATCAATCTCTGGCGGACGCTGGAAATCTTCTCCCGGGACCGCGATGTGGGACCCTCCCAGGAGGTGGTCGGTGGCTCCCAGCGCCTGCCGGAAGCCATGGCAGAAAGTCTCGTCGATGTGCGCACCGGCCATCGGGTCAGCGCCATTCGCGACGGCTTTGACCGCCCTGCCACGGTGATGACCGACCGGGGCAACCTCCGGGCCGACTTCGTGATAGTAGCCGTGCCCTTTCCGGTGCTGCGCGACATTGACATTGAAGTGCCACTCCAACCGGCCACGGTCGAGGCCATCCGCGAGTTGCCCTACACTCAAATCCGCCAGGTTCACCTTGAACTGGAAAGCGCTGCGAGCCCCGACGGGCTGCCCCTCGGCATGTGGACTGACGGACCGCTGGAGCGGCTGTTCCCCATCAACCGCGATGGCGAGACGGTGGCGCTGACCGCCTGGATCAATGGCGACCGGGTTGACCCGCGACGAGGCGATGACGCGCTGATGGCCGAAGCCGAGGACTGGCTCATGAAGGCAAGGGGTCTGCGGGCGAGGGCGCGCGGTGTCACGAACTGGCATCGCGGCATGTGGGCGGGCGGAGCCTATATGCACTGGGCCCCGCTGCAGGTCGGCGCGATGGCCGGGTCGATGGGAGCGCCCATCGGTCGCCTGCATTTCGCCGGAGAGCACCTTTCCCATCTTCACACCGGGATGGAAGGCGCCATGGAAAGCGGCGAGCGCGCCGCCTATGCGGTCATGATGGCGATCGATCCCTCTTGAGGCTCAGAGCGGGCTCAGCGTCCTGGCGATCTCCAGCGCGGATCGCGTGTCGGTGGTCTCGGCCACGGGGCGTTCAACGAGGTTCAGGAGGATGCCGTCGGGATCGCGCAGGCAGACCTCGCTCTGTGACCGGTGCGGCATCCGGAAGTAGACCGGATCTCCCAGCCTTCGCCCGCCATGGGCCTCTGCGGCGGAGAGGCTCCGGGCAAGGTCGCTGACGTAGAAGACGAGTGCCACCTCCCCGCGCCGGGGGCCGAGGCCGTCACGGTCCGGCAGGGGGTCCGGTGCCGGGTCGGTCACCTCGAACAGGCCCACCATGCCCTGGTTCAGGCCGCCCTCGGGCTTGAGGATGGCGCATCGCGTCGTGGCGCGGGGCGCGAGCCTGAGCACGCTGGCGGCATCGCCTCCCGACAACTCACCCTCGAAATAGACCTCCGTCAGGCCGAGCGCGCCATAGAACGCCCTGGAAGACGCGAGGTCGGCGACGAACAGCGCAGCGCGGACGAGTGCCGAGATCGGTGGGAGGTCCGACATCTCGCCTCAGGTCTTCGCGAGTTCCTCGGCGACCTCTTCGGAATACTGGTCGTTCGCTTCCAGTGCCTCGCGCTCCTGCTGCAGGATGCGGAAGATGCGATTGAGGTATTCCTGGGTCCACAGGCCCCGTTCGGCGGCCTCGGCCTTGGTGGGCTCAAAGCCTTCGATACTGGCCCTGGTCACCTTCTGGTCGGCTTCCAGGAGCCGTTCCACCGTGTCCAGGCGCTGGCGCAGAACAGAGACTTCCTGGACGAGGGCCAGGACCATGTTCATCAGCCGCTCCGTGTCGGCATTCTCCAGGAATTGCGGACGCTTGCCTTTCGCCTTGGAGGAGGCGAGCAGGAGCGGGTCAATGCTGCTTGACGTTGCCATCACGCGGCCTCCTTCTTCGCGCCGATGACGTGCCAGGCGGCCTTGCGGCCATAGTCTTCCTGCTCGCTGTCCTTGGCGGCTTCCGGGAAAACCTCCGGATCAACCACCGCAGCGACACCGCCATGAATGAGCGTGGATTTCGGGAAGCCCGCCTTCACCATCCAGTCGTCCATGTCGATTTCGTGCATTTTCGTCCAGAATGGCTCATTGTTGTAGAACGCATCCCAGTCGCGCATGGCCTGCTCGAAGAGCGGCATGTCGTCGGCATACTGGGGCTGTTCCACATGCAGGACGATGCCACCGGGTTTCAGCAGGCGCTTGGTCTCGGCAAAGATCGCCTGCATCGACTTGTAGCTGGTCTCGTGCAGGAACATGGTCGACTGGATCCAGTCAAAGCTCTCATCCTCGAAGCGCGAGAGATCCGAAACGTCGGCCTGGACAAAGCGGACATTGTCGATGCCCATGCTCTTGGCGCGTGCCAGTCCGTAGCGCAGCATGGGCGCGCCCACGTCCACGCCGACAACTTCTGCGTCGGGGAAGGCGGCTGCGATGGGCAGGACATTGTGGCCGAGGCCGCAACCGAGATCGAGTATGCGCCGGGGCCGGAAGTCCGGCAGGTTTTCCTTCACCCACTGGACCACGGCCTGGCCGCCGCCATCATTGAACCGGCCGAGCATGCCGCCAGTGGTGGCGAATATGCCTGAATCATAATTTGCCGCTCCGGTGACGTCGCCGGGCACGATTTCGGTGTGATAGCTGCCCGGCATGCAGTGATGGTCCACGGCGGAAACGTAGCGGGGCAATTGAAGCGACGGATCAAGCTCGAGGCGCGGGTCGTCATCGGTGAGCTGCGCCGCGATCCGATTGAGCTCGTCGGCCTGGCGAAGCGTCACCCAACGGCCGGCCTGCTGGCGGTTCTCCATGTTCGCCCGGCGAAGCGCCGACCACCACTGGAAAGCGGGATCCTTCGACAGCGCGCGGCGGACTTCGTGGCGATCCCTGAAATCGCGGCCTTCGCGCTTCACATACCCGGGCGCGACGCGTTTCTCGAAGGCTTCGGCAACCCCCGGCATGATCCGTGCGGCCAGGTGGCGGTTCATCTGTGCCAGGAAGTTGAAGCGCTCGGCCTCGTCATGGGCGACTTCGGGGTAGACGCCATGGCGACCGACGACGCGGTAATCCGGCGGGCCGTCATATGTCGGAGCTTCGGGAAGGCGTTCGGTATCGGCCATGTCTGTCTCTCCCATGATCAGTCCCGGAGAAGTGGCGAGGCCTCTCGACTCTCGCAAGCGCGGGATTATGGTGAAAAGGATATACCATTTATCGGTCGGTGGTGAAGGGTCATGCCGCCGCATCGGTGTTTTTACGGAGGATGCCATGGCCACGAAAATCGTCGCTCTGTTCAATCTGAAGCCTGGCATCAGTGTCGGGGATTACGAGGCCTGGGCCCGCGGGACCGACATTCCGACGGTGAACGGGCTGAAATCGGTCGACAGTTTCGAGGTTTTCAAGACCGTCGGCCTGCTCGGAAGCGAGGACGCTCCGCCCTACAAATATATCGAGATCATTGACGTGAACGACATGGAGACCTTTGGCGGCGAGGTGGGCGGCGAGACCATGCAAAAGGTTGCCGGCGAGTTCCAAGCCATGGCCAGCGATCTCGTTTTCATTCTGACGGAGCGGCTCTGATGGCGGGCGACCGGCGATTCGCCGGCCAGACTGCCGTCATCACCGGATCGGGTCGCCGGCAGGGACTGGGCGAGGCGATTGCCGAACGCCTCGCGCAGGAAGGCGCGAATATCGTCATCTCCGACATCGGCCAGCCGCGCGACGCCGCGACCGGGGCCGAGCACATCGGGTCCACCGAGGAAATGGAAGCGATCGCGGGCGACATGCGTGCACTTGGCGTGAACGCGTCCACCTGTGTCTGCGATGTGCGCGCGCTTGAAGAGGTGAGGGCCCTCGCGCGCCACGCCGTCGATACCCATGGCGGTCTCGATATCTGGGTCAACAATGCCGGCATCGGCTACATCATGAAGCCGCTCCTGGAGGTGACCGAGGGTGACTGGCGCGCGGTGATCGACGTGAACCTGACCGGTGCCTTCTTTGGCGTGAAGGCGGCGGCGGAGACCATGATCGCGCAAGGGCGTGGCGGACGCATCGTCAACATTGCGAGCCAGGCGGCGAAGTCCGGCTTCCCCCACGCCCAGGCCTATACGAGTTCCAAGCACGGCCTGGTCGGCCTTGTCCGCTCCGCAGCTGTGGAACTCGGCAGCCACGCCATCACTGTCAACAATGTCTGCCCGAACCACGTCACCACGGGCCTTGGGGCCTGGCAGAACGAGTATTTCTCCAAGGTCGTCGGCGCCGACAGCGTGGAGGATTACATGAAGGCGATGGCCGCGCGCATCCCCATGGGCCGGCCCGGCCTGCCGGAGGATACGGCGGCGGCGGTGGCCTTTCTCTGTTCAGACGATGCACGTTACATCAC
>CAZXWB010000062.1:0-1458 GCA_964644395.1 uncultured Hyphomonadaceae bacterium
GACCGTGGCAAGATCAGGGGCCGGCTTCTCCGGCGCATCGGCCATCCACCTCAACATTTTCGGGCCGAAGCCGCTGGAGCGCTTCGGCAGCGAGGAGCAGAAGCGCCACCACCTGCCACGCCTCATCTCTGGCGAGGACAAGATGTGTTTCGCCGTCACCGAACCGAATTCGGGCCTCGACACGGCAAGCCTGGAGACGAAGGCGGAGCGGACAAATTCCGGATACTTGCTCAATGGGCGCAAGATCTGGACAACCGGCGCCCAGCGCGCCGACAAGATCCTGATCATCGCCCGCACCACGCCGAAGGAGCAGTGTGCCAAGCCCTATCTCGGCCTGTCGCTCTTCTACACCGACTTCGATCGTGACCGGATTGAAGCCCGCCCGATCCCGAAAATGGGGCGCAAGGCGGTGGAGTGTAACATGCTTTATATTGATGGTCTGGACGTGCCCGCCGATGACCTGATCGGCGAGGAGGGGCAGGGCTTCAAATACCTGATCGAGGGGCTGAACCCGGAGCGGGTCCTGTTTGCCGTGGAGGCCATCGGCCTTGGCCAGGTCGCGCTGTCAAAGGCGGCGGAGTATGCCGGGGACCGGGTCGTTTTCGGCCGTCCGATCGGCCAGAATCAGGGCGTGGCGCACCCGCTGGCGAAGGCCTGGGCCGAACTCGAGGCCGCCGAACTCCTGTCCTACAAGGCCGCCAGCCTGTTCGATGCCGGACAGGCCTGCGGGGCGGAGGCCAATGCGGCCAAGTATCTCGGCGCGGAGGCCGGCTTCTCCGCCTGTGAGGCGTCGGTGCTGGCCCATGGCGGCATGGGCTATGCGAAGGAATATCATGTCGAACGCTTCATGCGTGAGGCCATGATTGCCCGGATCGCGCCCGTCAGCCGGGAGATGATCCTGAACTACATCTCCGAGCGGGTCCTCGGACTGCCGAAGAGTTACTGAGCCATCCGATATTGCCGACGCGGGGCGTGGTAAACCAAAGTTAACCGGGAAATGGTGAATTGTCACACGAGCATTAACGGGAGTTCGTGAAATGGGCGTTTCGACCTTGCGGCCGCGTTTGACCGAGCAGGATGTGCACCGCCTCGTGCGCGGTGAAACCGGTGAGGAGCGCGCCAGCGTCGCCCACAAGCTCTGCCGTCGTATCGCCCTTGACCACCTGACGCCGGAAGAGAAGGCCCATGCCGACGAGATCATCGAAGTGCTGCTTCAGGACGCGGCAGAACTTGTGCGCCGCACCCTGGCTGTGACGCTGAGAAACTCGCCGCGGCTGTCGCGCAAGGCCGCGCTGAAGCTCGCCGCCGACACCGAAGCGGTGGCGGTGCCGGTCCTGCAGAACTCGCCAGTGCTCACCGATGATGACCTGATCGAAATCGTGCTCGCCGCTTCGCTGGCCAAGCAGCAGGCCGTTGCCCAGCGCGAGAAACTGTCGACCCGGGTGACCGAGACGATTG
>CAZXWB010000062.1:1558-9462 GCA_964644395.1 uncultured Hyphomonadaceae bacterium
ACCGTCGACCTCGTGGAACAGGCTGGACGCTCAAGCGATCTCCCGCGTTTCGTGCAGCAACTGAATCTCAATGGCCGCCTGACGCCCTCGTTGGTCATGCGCTCGCTCTGCATGGGCCATATCAGCTTTGTCGAGCACGCGATTGCCGAACTTTCAGGCATACCCCATGCCCGAGCCTGGCTGATGATCCATGATGCCGGCTCGCTCGGCCTGCAGGCCGTCTTCGACCGCTCGGGCCTGCCGCGCAAGCTGCTGCCGGGCTTCAAGGCCGCGATCGATATCTACCATGACAGTGAACGCGAAGGTGACCTCGGCGACCGCGGTCAGTTCCAATCACGCATGATCGAACGCGTGCTGACCCAGTTCCAGGCCATTCCGCGCGAGGATCTGGACTATTTGCTCGAAAAGCTTGACCGCGTCGAAACCGATCTCGATGCCAATGCCGCCTGAAGTGTCAGGCGTCGGCGCGCAGCTCACAACCGAACATGATGCCGAGTGAGGCGAGCTCTTCGGCGTCGCGCCAGCGCGGGCGGTCGGCAAGTATGCAGACCCCGGCCTCGCGCGCTTCCTGTACTTTCTCCATCACCTCGGGCTCATCGAGGTCTTCTGACCGGACACTGAGCGTATCGATCATCAACAGCAGGGAATGGCTGAAGGTCGTTGCCTGTGACTGGCGCAGGTCGGCGGCCACACGAAAGCCGCGCCGACGAAAGCCACGCACGGTGGTCTCGGCCCGGTCGCCGGCAAGGGCAAGGGCTGAATCCCGGAAGCTCAGGCAAAATTCCTGCGGCAGGAGAGGCGAACGGGTCACAGCTGCGCTGCAGGCCAGAGGCGCGTTCCGGTCGGCGAAGGCCGCATCCGGTGCCGGCACGTAGACCGGGCGCAGTTCCTGCGGCAGCAAGGCCTCGGCATGGGCGGCCCGCTCGATGCGTTCGGCCAGCCAGTCGGCTGCCGACGGCGCTTCATCGTGCGGATGGTCCCAGGCCGGGCCAAACCGCACACTGTCGGCAAAAGCATCGCGGTGTTCGAGGATCAGGCCCGAGGTCAGACCGGAGGGCAGTTCGCGAACGGCCTGGAAACGAAACGGAGCAGTGGCGCGCGGCTGGGGGGCAAGCGACATGGAACGGCCTCAATAGGATTGAAGCCATTGTCCTAGGGGCTCATGCTGAAGATCACGCGCAGTTTGGGCATTGATTTTTCATGAATTTCCAGGCGCCCGGGTCAGGTTTCGTTTACCTGGCCAGGTCGTAGGCGAGCATCGCGTTCTCCAGACCGACCAGGACGGCAGATAGGATTGGCTCGCCGCGTTCGCCGGTGTGGCCGCCGCGCAGGCAGGCCAGGCATGACAGGGCATGCAATTCGATGAGTTCGCGCTGGTTCGCCCGGCTGAGCGGGACCTCGGCCATTTCCTGCATCCGCGCGCACAGCAGGGCAAACACGGGATAACCATAGGTCGCCGCAAGGCCCTTCAGGTCGTGGGCCACGTCGGCAATACGCTTCCGCGCGGCCGGATCATCGCCGGTTTCCGGCAGCGCCTCGACGCTGGCAACAAGGCGTTTCAGATCGTCCTTCAGCCAAGCTTCAAGCTCTGGCAGCGGTTCGTCGGCGGGAAAAAGGTCGGCGGTCGTCAATGGCGTTTGCATGGCGACAAGACTAGCCGCCGGCAGGTTAACAGCGGGTCAGCCTCGATAAGGAATCCCGTTTCCCGGCGGCTCAGAAGCCGAACTGTTCCTGCAGGATTCTTTCGTCGAGGGCGTGTCCGGGATCGAACAGCAGGGTCAGCGATTTCGATCGATCCTCCTCGACACGAACCTCGACCACATGGCGCACCTCCTGATTGTCGGTGGCCGCGGAGACGGGCCTGTGACCTGGTTCAAGCACTTCGATTTGCACTGGCGCATCATGGCGCAACAAAGCCCCGCGCCAGCGCCTTGGCCGGTAGGGGCTGATAGGCGTCAGGGCGAGGAGGTTGGCGCCGATGGGCAGGATCGGCCCATGGGCGGAGAGGTTGTAGGCCGTCGAGCCCGCCGGCGTGGCGACCATGACCCCGTCGCAGACGAGGTGGTCGAGCCGCTCACGGCCGTCGACACTGATCCGCAGGCGCGCCGACTGGGCGGTCTGGCGCAGCAGGGACACCTCGTTGATGGCCAGACGGTGGTGACGGTTGCCACCATGGTCCACCGCGTCCATGGCCAGGGGGTGCAGCGTGGCACGCTCGGCGGCATTGATCCGGGCGATAAGATCGTCCTCATGGTATTCGTTCATCAGGAAGCCGATCGTGCCGCGGTGCATGCCATAGACAGGCTTGCGGTCATCGAAGCGTGCGCGCAGGGCATCCAGCATTGTACCGTCTCCGCCGAGGGCCACGATGATGTCGGCGTCGGTCTCGTCAGCCTGGCCATAGCGCCGGGTCAGCCGTTCATGGGCGACAAGGGCGTCGGGGCGATCCGATGCGGTGAAATGCAGGCGGGGGGAAGCAGGCAACGCTGATGGTCCTTTCTTGACCAAAGGCAGACTGGCCGGAGCCGCCCGGGCCGGTCAACCCGCGGGGCCGGTCGATGCCACGGGCTGGCAAGTCGCGTGCCGGAACCCGCGCGGAATTGACGGGTTGTCCTGTCAATCGAGCGCTTTATCCTCCGCCATAGTCAGGGAGGGCCGCCATGGATGGAAGTGCGCCAGCCACCGATTTCGCACTCGCCGAACTGGCCGACCGGTTCCGCGGCGTGCGCGCGCGCACCGAGGCGATGGCCGAACCTCTGTCGGAGGCCGACTGCCAGGTCCAGTCCATGGACGATGCCAGCCCGGTCAAATGGCACCTCGCCCACACGACCTGGTTCTGGGAAACCTTCATCCTCAAACCCCTGGCGGACATCGAAACCGCCCCCGACCCACGCTGGGATTTCCTGTTCAATTCCTATTACGAGGCCGTGGGACCGCGCCACGCCCGGCCGGAAAGGGGGCTTGCGAGTCGGCCGCGCCTGCGCGACGTCCTGGCCTATCGCCAGCGCACGACCGAGGCGATGCTGGAACTCTGCGAAGTGCCCGGCGATGCGGCCCAAGAAATTGTCCGGCTGCTGGAAATCGGGATCGCCCATGAGCAGCAGCACCAGGAACTTGTGCTCACAGACCTGAAGCATGCCATGTCCTGCAACCCGCTCTGGCCGGCGGTCTATGAGAATGCCGAGGGGCCGCTCCGGTCAGCGGGTCCCGCCACCTCAGGCTGGAGCCGTTTCGAAGGCGGCCTGGTCGAGATCGGCCACCCGGGCGAGGGGTTCGGCTTTGACAATGAGTTTCCGCGCCACCGCGTCTGGCTGGAGCCGTTCCAACTCGCCAATGGGCTGGTGAGCAATGGTGATGTGCTCGGTTTCATGGAGGCCGGCGGTTACAGGTGCCCCGATCTCTGGCTGTCGGATGGCTGGGCCTGGGTGAAGGCCGGAGACCGGCAGCACCCCGATTACTGGCGCATCAATGGGTATGATGTGGAGGTTTACACGCTGGCCGGCGCCAAGGCCCTCGACCCCGAGGCGCCCGCGGTCCATCTCAGCGCCTATGAGGCCGATGCCATTGCGCGCTGGATGGGGGCGCGCCTGCCCACCGAGGCAGAATGGGAATTGGCCGCTGGATCGGCGGGTGGGGGCCGGGGCGTGGCGGCACCCGGAACCAGTCCGGAGCCGAGACCACTGCACGGCAAGGGGCTTCAGGGGCTGTTCGGCGAGGTCTGGCAGTGGACCGGTTCGGCCTACCGGCCCTATCCCGGCTACCGCCAGCCCGAGGGCGCGATCGGGGAGTACAATGGCAAGTTCATGTCCGGCCAGCAGGTCCTGCGCGGATCGTCCTGTGCCACATCCCCGGCACACGCCCGGCGAACCTACCGAAACTTCTTCTACGCGCCCGACACCTGGCAGTTTTCGGGCCTGCGCCTGGCGAGGGATGGATAAGTTGCTGCGGTCAGGTTATCCTCTGCCCGGACCATAGGGGAGACACCAGCATGGCCGATGATCAGGGCGCAATCGATATCCGTTCCAGCGTTTCAGCAGAGGAGTGGCAGGCGCGCATCGACTGCGCAGCACTTTACCGCCTCGTTGCGCTCGAGGGGTGGGACGATCTCATCTTTACCCACATCTCCATGCGCGTGCCTGGGCCGGAGCACCATTTCCTGATCAACCCTTACGGCTTTCTCTTCGAGGAGATCACAGCCTCCAGCCTGATCAAGGTCGATCTCGAAGGCAATATCGTCCAGGAGACCGACCGCTTCATCAATCCGGCGGGCTTCACCGTGCATTCCGCCCTCCACATGGCGCGGGAGGATGCCAATTGCGTCATCCATCTCCACACAAATGATGGCGTGGCCGTCTCGGCCATGAAGGATGGTCTTCTGCCCATAAGCCAGACCGGCATGATCGCCATGTCCGACGTGGCCTATCACGATTATGAGGGTGTGGCACTCAACCATGATGAACGTGAACGCATTATCGCAGACATGGGCGACAGGTCGCTACTCATGCTCCGCAACCATGGCACGCTGAGCGTGGGGCGCACAGCGGCCGAGGCCTGGATCCGCATGTTCTTCCTGGAACGCGCCTGCGCTATGCAGGTGCGGGCGCTGGCGGCCGGGCGCGAGAACCTGATCGAGTGCGACGCGGCGCTCCAGGGCGTGGTGCGCGACCAGTCCAATCCCGACGCGCTGAAATTCGCAGCTGACATGCTGACCTGGCCGGCACTGCTGCGCCGGCTCGACCGGTTGTGTCCTGAATACGCCAGCTAGGGGCCGTTTTGGGGGGCGTGGCAAGGACACTCGGCGTGGCGGCACTGGCGGGCCTTGGCCCGGCGGAGGCCGACGCGAGCCCGTGGGTCCAGCCGGACGGCGACACCTATGCGCGTCTGGCCTATGCCCGCGAAGAGGTGAGCGGTCTGCAGGCCAGCCGGATCGACGCCTACGCCAAGCATGGCCTGAGCGATGCCTGGACCGTGACAGGCAAGGTCGATCTGCTCGTCTTCGACACGGCCGATGATTTCAATGCGAATGGCTACCGGCTCACCCTCCGGCGCGGTTTTCGCCAGGACAAACGCCTGAAGTTTGCCGTGGAGGGCGGTCTCGTCGGCGGCGAGGCCATCAGCGGTTTCAGCGGCTGCGAAGGGCCTGGCGGCGAATTGCGCCTCAGCGCCGGTGGCGGTTGGCGGGTGAAGGAGAGCGACCATTTCGCCTTTATCGACGTCGTGCGCCGGGAACATTCCGATGCCTGCCACCGCAACCGGCTTGAGGTCGGTTTCGGCCAGGACCTCGGCCCGAAATGGCAGCTGATCAGCCAGTTCTGGCTTGAGCGTGGCTCCGGTGATGCCCGGTCCGACAAGAGCGAGGTGTCGCTGGTGCGGCGCACGGACTGGGGGGATCTGTCGCTCGCCTATCGCTACGAGTTCTCCGGGCGGTTCGACGAGCGGGCCTTCGTCATCGCCCTTTCGCGGGAATTCTGAGCGCTTTCAGGCTTTTCAGCGCCCTCGACGCAGCCTACCGTCTTCTGTATGCCAAAAAACACCCATAGCCGGACCGCTGCCAGACTGTCGCGCCGTGATCTTGTTGCCGGATTGAGGGCGCTTGAAGAACGCCTGCTCTGGCTTTCGGCGTGGACCGTCCACAATGCCAATCATTTGCGTGAGAATCGCGACGGGCTGAAGGTTGGCGGTCATCAGGCCTCCTGCGCCTCCATGACCACGCTGATGTCTGCGCTCTATTTCCACGCGCTGCGCCCGCAGGACCGCGTCGCCGTCAAGCCCCATGCGAGTCCCGTGCTGCATGCCATCGAATACCTTTTCGGGCGCCAGGAACGCGATCAGCTCCAGCGCTTCCGGGCCTTTGGCGGCGCCCAGTCCTATCCCTCGCGCACGAAGGACCGGATCCGCGTTGACTTCTCCACGGGCTCGGTGGGGCTGGGGGTTGCCGTCACGGCCTTCTCGAGCCTCGTCCAGGACATGCATCTGGCCGCCGGGCGACTGAAGCGCAAGGATGCGGGCCGCTTCATCGCGCTGCTCGGTGATGCAGAGCTCGATGAAGGCAATATCTACGAAGCGCTGATCGAGGCCCACAAGCATCGCATCCGCAACACCTGGTGGATTGTCGATTACAACCGCCAGAGCCTCGACGCCACCACGCCGGGGCTGATGTTCGACCGGTTCGACGACATTTTCGAAACCATGGGCTGGGAGGTCATCACGCTGAAATACGGGCGTGCCCAGCGCGCCCTTTTTCGCAAGCGCGGTGGCGCGAAGCTGCGCGAGTGGATCGATGCCTGCCCGAACGATCTCTATTCCGCGCTGACATTCGAAGGCGGGGCCGCCTGGCGCGAGCGGCTGGAACAGGACCTCGCCGGCGCCAACGCCACCCTCGACCTGATCGGCGGCATGGATGATGCGGCGTTGTCGGAACTCATGACAGGGCTGGGCGGCCACTGCATGGACAGCCTGCTGGACGCCTATGAGAAGGCAGCTGCCAGCGAAACACCGAAATTCATCATCGCCTATACGATCAAGGGCCGCCACCTGCCGTTCCAGGGCCACAAGGACAATCATGCCGGCCTTATGAACCCGAAGCAGGTGGAGGCCCTGCGCGACAGCCTGGGTGTTCGCGAAGGCGATGAGTGGGCGCCGCTGGCCGGCCTGGCAGAGCCGCGCCGGAAGGCCGCCGAGGCGGTGCTGAAACAGGCTCCTTACGCAAACCCGCTGAATGAGACCGCGCCGGCACCGGTTGCCCTGCCAAGCCGCGATGCCTTCCCGGTGGCCGCCGGGGCGTCCCAGTCGACCCAGGCCGCCTTCGGCCGTATGATCGGCGAGCTGGCCAAGGAGGAGAGTGAATTTGCCCGTCGGATCGTGACCACCTCGCCCGACGTGACGGTGTCGACCAATCTCGGCGGTTTCGTGAACCGTCGTGGCCTGTTTGCCCGCGATGAGGAAGCCGACGTGTTCCGCGAGCTCAAGATCGCATCGCCCCAGGTCTGGCGCCAGACACGGGACGGCCAGCACATCGAGCTGGGAATTGCGGAGAACAATCTGTTCCTCATGCTCGCCGCGCTCGGCCTGTCAAAGGACCATTTCGGCGAACAGCTCTTTCCCGTGGGCACGCTCTATGATCCCTTCATCGCGCGCGGGCTGGATGCACTGAACTATGCTGTCTACCAGGAGGCCCGTTTCATTCTCGTGGCCACGCCGTCCGGTGTCACGCTCGCGCCGGAGGGCGGGGCGCACCAGTCGATCACCTCTGCCGTCATCGGCATGGCGCAACCGGGCCTGCTCACCTTCGAGCCGGCCTATGCCGACGAACTGCGGGTCATCCTCCACAATGCCTTCGAACGCATTGCCGATACCGATGGCGGCTCGACCTATCTTCGCCTGTCCACGCGTACCATCGATCAACCCGAGCGCCGTCTGACGGAAGGCGACAGCGCAAATATCCTCGCCGGTGGCTACTGGCTCGAAGCGCCCGGAGAGGGTACCGACCTCGCGATCGCCTTCAGTGGTGCCCTGGCGCCGGAGGCTCGCAGGGCCTGGGAAATCATCGCCGAGGACATGCCCGGCTGCGGCCTGCTGAATGTGACATCTGCCGACCGGCTGCATGCCGACTGGACACGCAGCCGCCGTGCGCTCTGGACGGGCGAGGGCGCCGCACTGAGCCATGCCGATAATCTGCTCTCCGGCCTCTCTGGTGCGGCGGGCATACTTACCCTGACCGATGGCGCGCCCCATGCCCTGAGCTGGCTCGGCAGCGTGCGCGGCCACGCCGTGGCGCCGCTTGGTCTGGAGCGGTTTGGCCAGTCAGGCGATCTCATCGACATCTATGAGCATTACCGCCTCACGCCTGAAGCCATTCTGGATGCAGCCGCAACGCTTCTCGCAAAAATCTAATACAATCAGAC
>CAZXWB010000063.1:0-9451 GCA_964644395.1 uncultured Hyphomonadaceae bacterium
GCACGACTGACGCAGCGCAACAATTCGCGCCTGTCGCGATGGCTGTTGCAGTCGGCGACCGATTGCGTCTAGCTTCCTCGCAAATCCCTGCAAGGGATCGACGAAAGGGGAAGGAAAATCATGTCTCTGACCGTGTGGTATTGGCTCACGGCCGGGGCGGGCTTGATCGCCGTGCTCTATGGCTGGTTCACCATCAATTCCATCAACAAGTCGCCCGCCGGAAACGAGCGGATGCAGACCGTCGCCGCCGCCATTCAGGAAGGCGCACGGGCCTATCTGTCGCGCCAGTACATGACCATCGCCATTGTCGGCGCGGTCGTGGCCGTAGTGCTTTTCTTCCTGCTCGGGCCGCTTGAAGCCCTGGGCTTTGTCATCGGTGCGGTGCTGTCGGGCCTCGCCGGCTATATCGGCATGCTGGTCTCGGTGCGGGCGAATGTCCGCACGACGGAGGCGAGCCGCAAGGGCCTGGCAGAGGGCCTCGACATGGCGTTCCGCTCCGGCGCGGTCACGGGCATGCTCGTGGTCGGCCTCGCCCTGCTCGGCATCGTCGGCTATTACCTCGCGCTCATGGCGCTCGGCAATGACGTCAATGATCTGGAAGGCTCGCGCACGATCATTTCCGCCCTGGTCTCGCTCGGCCTCGGCGCGTCGCTCATTTCCATCTTCGCCCGCCTCGGCGGCGGCATCTTCACCAAGGGCGCCGATGTCGGCGGCGACATGGTGGGCAAGGTCGAGGCCGGTATCCCCGAGGACGACCCGCGCAATGCCGCCACCATCGCCGACAATGTCGGCGACAATGTCGGTGACTGCGCCGGCATGGCAGCCGACCTGTTCGAGACCTACGCCGTGACGGTGGTCGCCACCATGGTGCTGGGGGCGATCTTCTTTGCCGGCAGCGAGAGCCTGAACGCCATCATGCTCCTGCCGCTGGCCATCGGCGCGGTGTGCATCGTGACCTCCATCATCGGGACCTTCTTCGTGAAGCTGTCGAAGGGCTCAACCAACGTCATGGGCGCGCTCTACAAGGGGCTGTTCTGGACCCTCGGCCTGTCCATACTGGGCATCGCCGCAGCGATCCAATTCGTGTTTCCGGGTGGTTTCGAAGGCACCATCATCCAGGAAGGCGGTCGCGAGATTGTCGGCTGGCGGCTGTTCACCTGCGCCCTGGCGGGCCTGGCCGTGACCGGCCTGATCGTCGGCATCACGGAGTACTACACCGGCACAGGCTTCCGTCCGGTGAAATCGGTGGCCCAGGCCTCGGTCTCGGGGCACGGCACGAATGTCATCCAGGGCCTGGCGGTGTCGCTTGAGTCAACCGCGCTTCCGGCGCTGACCATCATTGCCGGCATCGTCCTGACCTTCAATCTTGCCGGCCTGTTCGGCATCGCCATCGCCACCACAGCCATGCTCGCCCTGGCGGGCATGATCGTCGCCCTCGACGCCTTCGGTCCGGTGACCGACAATGCCGGTGGCATCGCGGAAATGGCGGAACTCGACAGCTCCGTGCGCGACACGACGGACACGCTCGACGCGGTGGGCAACACGACCAAGGCCGTTACCAAGGGCTATGCCATCGGCTCTGCAGGCCTTGGCGCGCTGGTGCTGTTTGCCGCCTACACCGAAGACCTGAAGCACTTCATTGCTGATGCCGCCGAGGGGACCTTCTTCTTCGGGCTGCAGCCGAGCTTCGAACTGTCCAACCCCTATGTCGTGGTCGGCCTGCTCTTCGGTGGCCTTCTGCCCTTCCTGTTCGGCGGCATGTCCATGATGGCGGTGGGTCGCGCGGCCCAGTCCGTGGTGGAGGAGGTGCGTCGCCAGTTCAAGGAAATGCCCGGCATCATGACCTATGACCAGAAGCCGGACTATGGCCGGGCGGTGGACATTCTCACCAAGTCGGCCATCCGGGAGATGATCGTGCCGTCGCTCCTGCCGGTGCTGTCGCCGCTCATCCTGTTCTTTGCGGTCTGGGCGATTGCCGGCAAGGCGATGGCGCTGTCAGCGCTCGGGGCCATGCTGCTCGGCGTGATCGTGACAGGCCTCTTCGTGGCGATTTCCATGACCTCCGGGGGCGGTGCCTGGGACAATGCCAAGAAGTACATCGAGGACGGCCACCATGGCGGCAAGGGATCCGAGGCCCACAAGGCCGCGGTGACCGGCGATACGGTCGGCGATCCCTACAAGGACACCTCCGGCCCGGCGGTGAACCCGATGATCAAGATCACCAACATCGTTGCGCTGGTCCTGCTGGCCGTACTGGCCTGATCAGCGCCGGCGACAATGAATGAAGACAGTCCGGCGATGGCGATCGCCGGGCCTTTTTCTGGCCCTTGTTTCGCGTTGACGGATACAGAACCTACTGCCGTGGATCGCCCGGTGCGCCCTGTTCCTGGGGCAGGGCGACACGGCCCACATTGCCGAAGATCTGTTCCAGCAGGCCGAGTTCCCGGCCGCGCGTCGGAGTCTCGCGGGAGGCGTAATTCACCTCCTGCCCGTCTTCGAGGCCGAGCACCTCAACACCTGTGACCACATCGTCCTCGCCAAAGGTGATCCGGGTCACCGAGCGGCTCGCCACCTTCGGCTTCAGATAGGCGAAGCGCGACTTCACATAGCTGATATAGATCCACGTCGGGTCATCATTGAAATCGGCGGTGATGTCCCCGCTGGCCCCGAACATGCCCGTGGTGGAGGGCGAGCCCAGCTTGGCGAGCACGGTGGATCGCGTGTCGGTGCCGGCCTCGATCTCCTGCGGGCGCACCTCATCGGCGATATAGCCGTGGAAGTCGCGGCTCGGCGAGCAGGCCGTCGCCAGCATCAGTGCGGCCGGAATGATCAGTAGCCGGTTGGTCATTGACATGCTCCTGTCTATGTCAGGGCGGAGAGCTAACTTCCAGCCCCTACCATTGGCAAGCGGTGTTACTGTAGATGTCATTACTTTCCCGACTGTTCGGCGCGCGGCCGACCCTGAAAAACGCGGCGCGGGAGGCCCATGACCGCACATTGCGCCAGGCCCGAAAGCCGGAATTCTTCATCGCCGGGGCGGCCGAGGACACGCTTGAGGGGCGTTTTGACATGGTGGTGCTTCACGCCGCGCTCGTCATGCGGCGCCTGCGGCGAGAGGGCGAGGATGGCCGTGACCTGTCCCAGGCGCTTTTCGACGTATTATTCTCAAACCTCGACCACGCCCTGCGGGAGAACGGCGTTGGCGACACGCGCATCGCCACACGGATGCGTGAAATGGGCGAGACATTCTACGGCCAGGCCCGCGCACTCGACGACGCGCTGGATGGCGGAGCGCCCGAAGCCGATCTGATGGCCTTCTTCTCCCGCAACGGTTCAGGACGCCGTGCCGAACTGAACCGTACGCTGGCCGCCTATACTCTGAGGCTCGCGGCGTACCTCGATGGCCTCGAAACCCGCGAACTCCTTGCCGGTCGAATCACATTTCCGGTGGCAGACGGCTTGTCCGAAGCGAGTGCCCCATGAGGTCCCTGGGGTCTTGTGCCGAAGGCTCCGCGAAGCGCGGCGACGGCTTGCCGCACCGCCATCAAGCCGTTAGGTGAGGTTTCCGGGTCCGACCGCGGACCATACGTGCTGGGACAGCGTCATGCCCGAAACGATCACCCTTTCCGTCGATGCCATGGGCGGCGACCACGCCCCCGATATTCCCGTGGCCGGCATGGCGGACTTCCTGTCCTTCCGGCCGGAGACGCGGTTCCTGGTCCATGGTGACGCGGCCCTGCTGAGGCCCTTGGTGGAGGCCGATGCAGCCCTGACGCAGGCTGCCACGATCGAGCACACCGATATACGCGTCGGCATGGATGCCAAGCCCTCGCAGGTCCTGCGCCGGGGCAAGGGCTCGAGCATGTGGAACGCTGTCCAGGCTGTGAAGGAGGGACGGGCGGAGGCGGCAATCTCGGCGGGCAATACCGGCGCACTCATGGCGATTTCCATGCTGCTCCTGCGCAAGATCGAACATGTCCACAGGCCGGCCATGACCGCGCTCTGGCCAACGGCCAGGGGGCGCAGCGTCGTGCTCGACGTGGGCGCCAACCTGGAGGCCAATGCCGAACAGCTCGTAAAGTTTGCCATCATGGGCGAGGCCTATGCCCGGGCAGTGGAACGGATCGACCAGCCGAGCATCGGCATCCTCAATATCGGTTCCGAAGAGATGAAGGGCCATGAGGAGATCCGCGGCGCCCATGCCCGTCTCTCCACCGGTGAGATCGATGTCGACTATCGCGGTTTCATCGAGGGCAATGACATCTCCATGGGCGAGGTGGATGTCGTGGTCACCGACGGCTTTACCGGCAATGTGGCGCTGAAGACCGCCGAAGGCACCGCCAAGCTTGTCGGCACCTTCCTCAAGGATGCGCTGACATCCTCGCTCGTCTCGAAGCTCGGCGCGCTGATCGCATCGGGCGGACTGAGGCAGCTGAAAGAGCGAATGAACCCGTCCAATGTGAATGGCGGCGTGCTGCTGGGACTCAATGGCCTCGTGGTCAAGAGCCATGGCGGCACCGATGTGACGGGCTTCGCCACGGCCCTGCGCCTGGCGTCCCGGCTTGCCCGCAGCCATTATCGCGATGAGGTCGCCGCAAATCTGGCCCGCTTTTCCGACCGCGCCGAGACGCGCGTGGAAGGCGAGCCCACACCACAGGAAGACCTGGCTTGACTGATCGAAAGACCTTTGTGCGCGGCGTCGGCGCCTACCTGCCCGAGCGGATCATGACCAATGACGAAATGTCGAGGATCGTCGATACCTCCGATGAGTGGATCAGCGCGCGCACCGGTATCCGCCAGAGACACATCGCGGCCGTGGGCGAGTACACCTCCGATATCGCCACCCATGCCGCCCGCGCGGCGCTCGAGAACGCCGGTGTCAAAGTCGAGGACGTCGACCTGATCATTGTCGCCACCACCACCCCCGACCACACATTCCCGGCCACCGCCACACAGGTCCAGGCCAATCTCGCCATGACTCACGGCGCGGCTTTCGATCTCCAGGCGGTCTGCTCGGGCTTCGTGTTCGCGCTGAGTACCGCCGATGCCATGATCCGCGCGCGCCAGGCCGATACGGTGATTGTCATCGGCGCGGAGACCTTCTCCCGCATCCTCGACTGGACCGATCGGACCACCTGCGTGCTGTTCGGCGATGGCGGGGGCGCGGTTGTGCTTCAGGCCGGCGAGGGCGAGGCGAGCGACGGTGTGATTGGCCACGAGATCCGCACCGACGGGCGCCAGAAGGAACTGCTCTATGTCGATGGCGGTCCCTCCACGACCCAGACCGTCGGGCATGTCCGCATGATCGGCAACCAGGTCTTCCGGCACGCTGTCCAGAATATCGCCTCGTCGGTGCGCAATGTGGTCGAACGGGCTGGGGTGTCGGTCGGGGACATTGACTGGTTCGTGCCTCACCAGGCCAATCAGCGCATCCTCGAAGGCGTGGCCAAGCGCCTCGGCCTCGATGAAGGCAAGGTGGTGTCCACCGTCTCAAGGCACGGCAACACCTCGGCCGCCTCGATTCCGCTGGCGCTGAACGAGGCTGTTCAGGACGGGCGGATAAAGAAGGGACAGCTCGTGCTGATCGAGGCGATGGGTGGCGGATTCTCGTGGGGTGCGTCACTGTTCCGGCTGTAGGGTTTCATTAAGAGATCGCTGCGTATTGTTAACCACAAGGGAGACGGGGCTCGTGACCAAGAAAGCTGCAACCACACTGACTCGTGCCGAGATCGCCGACCGCCTGGTCGAGCGGGTCGGCCTCACGCGTCAGGAATCAGCCGACGTTCTGGAGCGGGTGCTGGAACTGATCAGCGCCGATCTCTCCAAGGGCAATACCGTCAAGCTTGCCCGTTTCGGCAATTTCGTCCCGCTGGAAAAGAATCCGCGGGTCGGCCGAAATCCCAAGACTGGCGAGAATGCCGAAATATCCGCACGCCGCGTCATCACGTTCAGGCCTTCGCCCATGCTGAAGGCCAGCGTCAAAGATGGCGGCGCGGAGTAATCCCTGAAGGAGAAACGTCCATGCAAACCGAAGCCGCCAAGACCGAAAAAGCTGCCACAGCCTTCCGATCCATCGGGGAAGCAGCTGCCGAAGTCGGGCTTCAGACGCATGTGCTGCGTTTCTGGGAAACCAGGTTCCGCGAGCTTTCGCCGGTCAAGCGCCGTGACGGGCGTCGCTTCTATCGCCCCGAGGACATGGATGTCCTGCGCGCCATCCAGTTGCTCGTCCACGAGCAGGGCCTGACCATCAAGGGTGCCCAGAAGCTTCTGACCGAGCAGGGTGTCGAGGCCGTGCTCGGTGGCCGGGCGCGGCTGTCGGCCAGTCCCGAACCGACAAGTTTTTCCGACAGCCCGGCTCGTGAGTTGCAGTCCCGCGTGCGGGAGGCCTTCGATGCCGAGCAAGCACCGGTCGTGACCTCCGAGGATGCGCGCAAGCGCCTTGAGGACGTGCTGTCCGACATGACCGACATCAAGCGCCGCCTCGACGAGATGCGCGTGCGTCGTGCGGCCTGAGCGCGACGCTTTTTGCGCGCGCAACGCTTGCGTGTACACCCCATGCATGACTATAAGGCGCGCTTGGCGGAACGTGGCGCAGCCCGGTTAGCGCACCGGTCTGGGGGACCGGGGGTCGTAGGTTCGAATCCTACCGTTCCGACCATTCAAGCCTCGGTCAAAGGCGCATTCCGGTCGAGTATATTGGCGGATGGTTAATGCCGCCCCCGAAACTTCCCCCAGTGGCTAAAATGAATACGCACCGTCGCCTGATAGGGCTGATGTTCATCTCCAGTGACACGGGCGGCGAGCACTCATGGCGACGGACAATCTTGCAATCGGCAAGGACTGGTCACTCTCACAGCTCCTGACCAAGCCCGACATGAATGATGGCGAGCAACGCCTGGCAGTCACTGAACAGCTTGCTTCGCTTGCCACCATTGCGCCGCTCTTCCTGTTTGCCCAGTTGATCACCGGCGGCGTGGTGATCCTGTCCTTCTGGGGGGAGGGCACGCAGAGCCTCCTCAGCCTCTGGGTAACGGTGCTTTCGCTCGCCACCGGACTGCTCATGTTCGGCTATCGCTACCTGCGTAACTGGCCCGACACCCGACCGTTCACGGAAGAGCACCACGAGGCACTTGCCACTGCGGTGCTCGCCCTTGGCATTATCTGGGGCGCATTGCCGGTGGTGCTGACGCCGTTCACCGACCCCATGGGCCACCGGACCCTCGGCGTGATCCTGGCGGGCACGATCTTTGTCGGCGGCTTCATGCTGTCGCGTGTGCCGCGCGTGGCCTCGTCCTTCGTCTGGCCCGTCGCCATCGGGATCGTCATCTCGCTGCAGCTCAGCCAGGATGCGCGCAACGACCTCTTGTCCATCGTCACCATCGTGCACGCCGCCGTCGTGGTCTTCTGTATCCACCTGGCCCACCGGGTGTTCCTGGAGGAGCTGCGTTCACGCGTCGCGTTGAAGGATCAGGGGCAGGTGATCGGCATCCTCCTGCGTGACTTCGGAGAGAGCACGTCGGATTGGCTCTGGCAGACCGACCATGAGGCGCGGATCCGGAAAGCCTCCATAGATGTTGATGGTCTCAATAATCCCGACGAGGCGCGCTTTACCGGAAAGCACCTGGCGGAGCTGTTCCACCCGTCCGAGGCCCGCACCATACTGGAACGTTCGATCCAGCGCCACCAGCCCTTCCGCGATCTGGTCCTTGCCCTCGATATGGGGCCGGACGAATATCAGGTCTGGTGGTCGCTGACCGGCAAGCCGGTTTATGAGGATGGCCGGTTCACCGGTTTCCGCGGCGTGGCCAGCGATGTCACCCGCACCAAGGAGCACGAGTCCCGTATCGCCTATATGGCGCATTATGACGGCCTGACCGGTCTGCCTAATCGCATGACCCTGCTCAAGCGCCTGTCGGAGGAAATGGCCTCACCTTCCGGAGAGGGCACCTTCGCGCTTGTTCTCTTCGATCTCGACAATTTCAAATGGGTCAATGACACGCTCGGCCACCCGGCCGGCGACGCGCTGCTGCAGATGGTGGCCGAGAGGGTCTCGGGCCTCTGCATCGAGGACGACCTGATTGCGCGCCTGGGCGGGGACGAGTTTGCCGTGCTCGCCCGGCGCGAAAATGCGGCGGCCCTGGAAGCCTGGCTCGACCGGCTGATATCGGAAATGGCAACGCCCTATGAACTCTGGGGCTCGACGGTGCTGTGCAGCATCAGTGCGGGGCTGCGCATCGTCGAGCCGGGTATGGACGACGCCGACCAGATGATGAAGCACGCCGACCTCGCCCTCTACCAGGCCAAGGACAAGGGCCGTTCACGCTGGGAGGCCTTCACCGACAAGCTCGAGACCCGAGCGCGCGAACGCCGCGAGATCGAGGACGACCTGCAGACCGCTCTGGCGCGCGAGGAGATCGTCGTGCATTTCCAGCCCCAGATCGCCGCGGCCACCGGGGAACTTGTGTCGTGCGAGGCGCTGATCCGCTGGAACCATCCGCGCCGTGGCCTCGTCATGCCGGGCGCGTTCATCACCCATGCCGAGGATATGGGCCTCATCGGCCAGCTCGGCGAGTGGGCCATCCGGGCCTCGCTGAGGGATGCGCGCAGGCTGCCGGACAAGGTGTCGGTGGCGGTCAACATGTCGCCCTTGCAGATCCATTCCTCCAACCTGATCGCGACCATCGTCAATGCCCTGGCCCAGACCGGCGTTGCGGCCGAACGGCTCGAGCTCGAGATCACCGAATCGGTGCTCATGACCGATACGGAGTTCACCCTGGAACGCCTGCACAAGATCAAGGAACTCGGCGTGCGCATCGCGCTGGACGATTTCGGCACGGGCTATTCCTCGCTAAGCTATTTGCGGGCCTTTCCCTTCGACAAGATCAAGATTGACCAGAGCTTCGTCCGCGGTCTGGAGGAGAGCGCCGATTCCCGCGCCATCACGGAGGCCACCATCGGCCTTGCAAAGTCGCTCCGGATGAAGGTCACCGCCGAAGGTGTGGAGACCGAGTTCCAGCGCCAGTTCCTGGCCAGCCACGGAGTTGATACGCTGCAGGGCTGGCTGATTTCAAAGGCGATCCCGATCGAGGAGATGGCGCGGTTTGCCGATCTCGGTCCGGAAGAGATCCTGCCGCGCGCCAGCGTCCACGCCATGCGCGAATCCGCCGGCACCGGGCATCCGCGGGCCAGGGCCGCCCGGCGCGGGCTCAAGGCATCGGGCTGAGTGTCTGAATGAAGACGTCGCGTGGCGGTGTTTCCGAAGTGCTGTGCCACTGCTCCAGAATTCGACGCTGTCGAATCTTGCTTCGGCCGCCGAGGAAAAAATTTCCACAGGCCGCCGACCGAACAGGCTTGACCGCCTCCGCCAAAGCCCATATGCAACGCATCTCTTTTCGAAGACCCATGCGCGGGTGTAGCTCAGTTGGTTAGAGTACCGGCCTGTCACGCCGGG
>CAZXWB010000064.1:0-9415 GCA_964644395.1 uncultured Hyphomonadaceae bacterium
AGCAGGAAAAGCGCGCCGTCGCGCACCGGATTGGTGACCGTGGCCCTTGTCCTGGTCGCCAGCAGCGCGGCCAGCACAAGCGGTCCGAGCAGCCAGGGCAACGGCCCGCCGACGGCCTTGAAACCAAACGCCGCCGGGACGCTGAGTATGAGTGTGAGAGCCGTCCAGAGGGCGGGCGCAGGTGCCGACATGGCCCCTCCTAGCCGGTTTCTGGACCGGGAACCATCACGGCGGCCGCGCAGCTTGTCCGCTCAGCCCGGGAACTGCGACGCTCAGGGAATATAGACGGTGTAGACCATGGTCGCCTCGGCGTCATAGGCGCCTTCGGACAGGTCGTAATCGCCGTCATTGTAGCGGTAGCGCAGCTCAAAACGCACCGACTGGTCGGCAATCGTGCCCGGCCCGGCGGCGGTGGCCCTGTCACCACGGAACACCCGCCGCGGCGTCTCGAAGGTGGACAGGCGCCGACCGTTTGCGCGCGAGCCGAGGCGTCCGGCCTCAAGGCTTGGATGCTGGGCGGCCGCGCCAAAGGCAAGACCGTCATTCCCGCTCGTGGTCACGGTGAGCCAGAGGCGCATGCGCTGCATCTGTTCCGGCGTCGTCGCGCCCTCGGCAAAGGACTGGGCATCGATGAAGAAGGCGGTGTTCGATGCGACATAGAAGCTCGAGGAAATTTCGGCGCGTCGCGTGTTGATGTCGGAATTCTGGCGGATGCGGAAGGCCGAGAAGCTGTCGGCTGCGGTGGTCAGCCGGTCGCCATTGGTGTCGGTGGGGAAGCCGCCACCGGGAATCCGCTGCAGCCGGAAGGGCGTTCCGTTGCTACCGCCCAGGCTATCATTGGTGGCCGCCAGCGTGCCGGTGACCACGGTAAAGACGTTCTCGCCGATCAGGTCGGTGTCACCGGAGGTGGCCGCGGTTGTGCCCGTGCCGGTATCGACGATGAAGTTGGAGACGATCGGGGTTGACCCGCCCGCGCCCTCCGCGCCCCAGACGATCACGAGGCCCGGCACCCTGAATCCCACCTTGTCGCGCGCCACCGGGGCCGCCGGCGGCGCCGGGAGCAGGCCGACGAGCAGGGCGAGACCGCCAAGCAGGGATTTGTAACCGGTTGTCAGCTTCATGATCCTTGATGCCACCATGGCCCATCTTATGCGCCATGGACAGAGCAAGACGAATGCCATGCAAGAACACAATTCTCGGAGCATGGCGTGAAATCCCGCCTATGGAACTTTCCCTGGGCATTAACCAGGCCAACCGCTTGCAAAGCCCGGCCGCTTCATGTCCCTTGCGCGGCTGAAGAAAAGGCGGAGGAGGTCCGGGCATGGCTGGTGTGGTCGTCGTGGGTGCCCAGTGGGGCGATGAGGGCAAGGGCAAGATTGTCGACTGGCTGTCACACAGGGCTGACGTCATCGTTCGTTTCCAAGGCGGGCACAATGCCGGCCACACGCTGGTCATCGACGGCGAGACCTACAAGCTCAACCTCCTGCCCTCCGGCGTGGTGCGCGGCGGCAAGGTCTCGGTCATCGGCAATGGCGTCGTCGTCGATCCCTGGCAACTGCTGGCCGAACTCGACAAGATGCATGAAGCTGGTGTGGCGCTGACGCCCGACGACCTGCTCCTGGCCGATAATGCCTGTCTCATCCTGCCCTGGCACAAGGACCTCGACGCCGCCCGCGAAGGCGCAGCGGCGAGGGATGCCAAGATCGGCACCACGAAGCGCGGCATCGGTCCGGCCTATGAGGACAAGGTGGGCCGCCGGGCGATTCGCGTGGCCGACCTCGCCGACGAGGCGGCGCTCGACATGAAGCTCGAGCGCCTCATCGCCCACCACACACCGCTGCGGACCGGACTCGGCCTGGATGCGCCGGATGCGGCCCGGCTGAAGGCGGAACTCCTGGAGATCGCGCCCAGGGTGCTTGAATTCGCCGGCCCCGCCTGGGCCAGGCTCGACGAGGCGAGCCGGCTCGGCCGTCGGATCCTGTTTGAAGGCGCCCAGGGCGTGATGCTCGACGTCGATCATGGCACCTATCCCTTCGTGACCTCGTCGAATGTCGTGGCCGGCCAGGCGGCGGCGGGCTCGGGCCTCGGCCCGCGGGCGGTGAGCTATGTCCTCGGCCTCGCCAAGGCCTACACCACGCGTGTCGGCGCAGGACCGTTTCCCACGGAACTCACCGATGCCACGGGCCAGCGCCTGGGCGAGCGCGGCCACGAGTTCGGCACCGTGACGGGCCGGGCCAGGCGTTGTGGCTGGTTCGATGCGGTCATGGTGCGCCAGGCCTGCTCGGTGTCGGGTGTCGACGGGCTCGCGCTCACCAAGCTCGACGTGCTCGATGGCTTCGACGAGATCCGGGTCTGCACGGCCTACCGCCTCGGAGGCGAAACCATCCACCACCTGCCCGCAACGGCCGCCCAGCAGGCCGCCGCGGAACCGGTCTACGAGACAATGAAGGGCTGGACGGGTTCCACCATGGGCGCGCGCAGCTGGAATGACCTGCCCGCCGAGGCGGTGAAATATGTCCGCCGGCTGGAGGAACTGGTCGGGCGCCCCTGCGCGCTGGTATCGACGTCGCCCGAGCGCGAGGATGTCATCCTGATGCGCGACCCGTTCGAGGGGCGCTAGCGGGCATCACTCCTCGGCCGACGCGCCGATGACGACAGGATCGTCGGTTTCCATCGCGCCGATCATTTCGCCAGGATTTTCCTCGCGGCGGGCATAGGCCTCCACCAGAGAAAGATAGGGAGGCACGAAGGTCCAGCCATGCTCGGCGGTGTTCATCTTGATCTCGAAATGCAGGTGGAATGTGGTTGGCACGCCGCCGAAATCATTCGACAGGTAGCCGATCACCTGTCCGGCGGTGACCTTCTCGCCGAGCGACACTTCAAGGCGCGCCATGTTCATGTGCATGTACCGATAGATGCGCCCGCCCGCGCGGACATTCACCGTATAGCTGCCGACGTTCGAGATATACCCGTCTTCGGCCGCCACGATGGCGTAGAGGCCGCGTTCAGCAGGGCCCTGCCCGCGCATTTCCCGGCAGCCAGCGGGCGTTCCGACACGAAAGTCCTGGCCAAGATGGACGCCCTCCTCGGCACAGTACGGTGTTGACCATTTCGAGGTGCGGGTCTCGCAGAAATTGTCGCGCCAAGGGTATTCGTAATTGCTGTCCTGACACTGGTCGCCGGGCACCTGTCCACCGGGCCGGAAGACCTGGGTATGGAGGTAGGTCGGGGCATCCTTGATGGGAAATTCCATGCCGGGCGCGAACACGGTCATGGTTTTGGCCCCGTCGCCGGTGTCCTTCTCCAGGGCGCCGGGCGGATAATAGGACCAGGTCGGTGTCGGCGGATCGACGGGATCGGTGACATCCACCGGATCGCCGGAATCGGTGTCCGGGGTGTCAGGATCCTCGGGATCGACGTCAGATGGGCCGGTTCCGGGGTCCACCGGATCGACGCGGTCCGCCGGGTCTGAAACGTCGATCGGGGGTGTCTGCGGCGTGCTCGCTCCCGGGCCGTCTGCAAGACCACTTCGACCGATGACAATCGCAGCGATGCCGGCGCCGACAAGCGCCACCACCACAACAAGGCTGATCCATCTGCTCATCTGCTCGTGTCCCCTCTGAACGCGACCCGGACGGGTGGGTCAGGCTGTCCGGCACCGCTTGTTCGACGCCCCGATGGCTCACTGTCCGCGGCTGACCACGAGGCCCTCGGCGATCTCGACGGCTTCATCCTCACCGACGCAGGTCTCGTCCTCGCCGATGATGTTGCACTCGAACTCAATGACATAGTCGGCCCCGTAACGCGAGAGCGCGACCTGCGCGCCGGCCTTGGTGGCGCGGAAGTCATAGCCCTCTTCGTCCTTGGTCGTGCCGGTCTCTCCCGGATTGTCGAAGCGCGCGATGGTGCCGTTCATGACGATGTCATAACGCGGACCCGGAATGTTGGCGAAGTAGCCGTCCTCGGTGGCAATGTAGAGGGGCTCGCCGGCGCTCTGCGGGCGGATGACCGTGGGCATCAGCACGGGAACAGGCGCCGGCTCGCCGGCGGAAGCCACTCGGGCCATGCCGCTCGCATCGGCCTTCTCCGCATCACGCGCCATGTCGGCCCGGGCCGTGCCCCAGTCGATGCCGTCAATCGGCACCTGCTCCACCTCCACCGCGCGCGGCTGCGGCGGGCCGGGTTCGGGATCGGCGTCCTGGCGGGCATCGGCGCCGTCGCCGCAGGCCGAAACCGCCAGCGTCGCGGCGATGGCGAGGGTCATGAACATGATGCGCATTCTGTTGGCTCCTCTGGAAGCGCCGCGCGGCCCCTCAGGGCACGCTGGCGGTGTAATTCGGGTCGCAATAGGCGACATTCGGCCGGTCGCTGATCCATGCCGCGACCTCGCGGGCGCTCTTGCCGGCAAAACGCTCGCGCAGGGCCGGCGCGGCATCGTCGGCCAGGCGCAGGATGATCTCGCCTGAATAGCTCCCGCCGACAAGGTCGAAACCGTCCCAGCCATTCGCCGCACGCCAGTCCCGCCATCGGGCCACCGCGCCGTCGCGGTCCTTGCGGAAACTGCGTGCGATCTCCTCCTGCACCGCCTTGTCCCTGATCTTGACAATGAACGTGACATCAGACGCCGACGCACCGCCGGGGTTGCTGGCCTGGGCCGGGACCGCCTCGGCCGGAAGGGTCTGCGGCCCCGCCACCTCCACGGCGTAGGGGTTGAGCGGGCGTGAGGCGCGCAGCCTGGCCAGCGTGATCAGGCGCTCTGAAATCGTGTTGGCATAGCTCGGCTTTGCACGGTCCGGCGCCGACGCCGCCTGCGCGCTGACCTCGGTTTCCGGAACGGCCACGGTCGCTGGATCGTCGCTGGCGGCGGTCTCTTCGCCTCCGGCATTACGGCCGCCCGGAAGCAGCATGGTGTCACAGGCCGCCACCGCACCGAACCCCAGCAAGCAGAGCGCTGACAACAGCCCCTGCGCCTTTAACCGGTCTTGCACCCGTTTCGCCATGCCTTCCAAGCCCCCTTGCCCGTCAGTTCATGTCATCAGCCCTCATCCGGTAACCTTGCCAGATTGAGCAGGCCTGCGCCACAAGGACGCGCACACAGATTGTCGGTTCCGGGGATCTTCGTTGCACCGGGATAGAGCAGGCAGCTGCCGGCGCACTGATTGTCCTCGCGCGGCTCGGTCGCCGCCAGCAGATACTGGCGCACCTCCTCCGGGCTCGCATCGGGGTATTTCGCCATGATCAGGGCGAGCGCCGCGGAGACGTGCGGCGCGGCCATGCTCGTGCCCTGCTCGAAGGCGTAGAAGCATTCCGACTGCTGCTCCCCCGTGACCGGATCGACGCAGTCGCGGTCAGGACGGGTGGACAGCACCCCGTCGGGGAACTTGTCGCCATTGTCGTCGCGCGTGAGGTCGCCACCAGGCGCGAGGATGTCCACTTCCACGCCGTAGTTCGAATAGGGCGCAATCTGGCCGCGCGCATCGCCTGCGGCCACGGAAATCACGTTGCGGCAACCGCCAGGCGCATAGAAACTGGTGGGGATGCGGGCATTGCCCGCCGCCGACACCACGATCGCGCCGCGCTCCACAACGCTGTCGATCGCGTCCTGCAGCGATGGCGGGCACTGGGCCGGAAGACCGATGGACAGGTTGATGATGTCGGCGGGATTGTCGTTCCAGATTTCCTCGTCCTCATCGGTGATCACAGGTATCAGGCCGGCCGACCAGCGAATGGAGTCGTTGATGTCGGAAAGCTGCCCGCCGCACCGGCCCATGGCGCGGACCGGGACGATGGTGACATTCCAGGCCCCGCCGGCAATACCGGAGCCGTTATTGGTGAGCGCCGCCCCGATGGTGCCGGCCACATGGGTGCCGTGGAAAGTGTCCTCGTCACCCTTGCGCGGATCGCAGAGGTCGCCGGGATCGTCCGGATCGGCGTCGCGGCCATCGCCGTCATTTGCGACGATGGGATCGGACACGAAGTCATAGCCCTGGGCGACGTTTTCGGAGCGGACAATGTCGGGATGGTCAAGGTCAAGACCGGTATCCACGACCGCCACGACCACCTCGCGCGAGCCAAGAATCGACTGGGAGGACCAGAAATCCACGAAGCCCGCCCCGCCGGGCGAATTGCCCTCCTCGCTGCCGAAGCTGGCATAATGCCACTGTAGCCCGAACAGCGGATCGTTCGGCAGGAGCGTGCTCGCGCCGCTCACCCCGCCGGGACCGGCAATGTCCTCGTCCTTCGGCTTGCGGGCGAACTGGTGCTCGAAGACATAGTCCTTCTCGACATATTCGAACTCACCGGTCTGCTGCAGCTCTTCGACAACGCAGATCGTCGCCAGTTTCGGGTTCTTGCGGATCTCCTCATAGGGCAGGTCGGTCGGGCAGGATTCACGCGTATCGAGGACGAAGAGGTCTTCCATCTCCATCGCCTCGCCCGCTTCGCCCTGGAAACGCGTCGGGTCGATGAGATCGCCGCGGATGCTCAGCTTCATCTGGCCGCCGCGGTCCAGCGGCTGCACGCGGCCCTCCAGGCCGTACTTCTCCATGGTGGTGAGCATCTTGGCCCGTGCCGCTTCCTGAACCTGCAATTTCGGCGAGGACATGGCCAGCCGCCGCTCCACCTTCAGGGCCTGGCGCGGCGCCTGCGGCAGGGCCGGCACGCGCCTCATGGCCCGCGGCATCGCCTCGAACTCACGCGCCTGTGGCGGATCAATTTTCAGTTCGCGCAATTCCTTGAATTCGCGCTTCTCGATCTCTTCCAGCCCGGGAAGCTCGATCCGGTCGAGCTTTACCCCTGCGGCGCGCTTGCCCTGCATCTTCTTTGCGATGCCGCGCTTGGCCGCCTCGGGAATCTCGATCACCGGCAAGCTGGTGGCAATGTCGGGTGGCGCGGGCGCCGGCGCTGAACGCGGCTGTCCTGGCGCAGGCATGGGCGCGGCCTCGAACACGGGTTCGTCCCTGACCAGCGGCACCGCGCTGAGGGATTCCGGCTCGGCGGCCTCGATCGCCTCGATCACTTCGATCGCCGCCGGCTTGGCGATGATCGAGCCGACGACGAAGCGGGCATTGTTGGGCACGCTGGCGGGCTGCAATTCCGGCATGGGCAGCAGGGTCGAACCGCCCAGGGCACGGGCCTCGACACTCGCCCGCTCCATGGGCGAGCGCGCCACGTCCTGTCCCAGCACGTCCTCGGCGACCTGCTCGCGCACCGAATCATAGAGCCCCGTGGCCCGGTCAACGCGCTCCTCACGCTGGTCGCAAGCCGCGATCAGGGCCAGGCCACCCACTGCCAGGGTCAGTCGTTTCAGTAAGGTCATTTCTTCCCCACCTATCTTGCATGGCGTCGGGTGACGCGCTGGAACACGCGGGGACCGGACCGGCCCCCTTGACCAAACCACATTAACCCTGTGTGGCTCGCCTGACGAGGGTCAATCAGGGGAAAGGCGAAATCATGGCGGCACCCATCGCATCCGACGCATCCATCGTGATCCTCACCGGCGCCGGCATATCAGCCGAAAGCGGGCTCGGCACCTTCCGCGACAAGGACGGGATCTGGACCAAGTACCCGATCGAGGATCTCGCCACGCCGGAGGGTTTTGCGCGCAATCCGGACTTCGTGCAGTCCTTCTACAATTCCCGCCGCCGGGGGCTGATCGAGGCCGCCTGCCATGCCGGCCACGAGGCGCTGGCACGCCTGGAGGCGCAGTGGCCGGGCCGCGTGACCGTGGTGACGCAGAATGTCGACGACCTGCATGAACGCGCAGGCTCGAAGAATGTCCTGCACATGCATGGCGAGTTGCGGAAAGCCCAGTGCACGGGCTGTGGTGGCGTTTTTGCCTGGGACGATGACCTGGCCGGCGACACCGCGTGTCTTGCCTGTGCCAAGCCCGGCGGCCTGCGCCCGAATGTCGTCTGGTTCGGCGAGATACCCTTCCATCTCGACGAGATCGAGGCGGCGCTGATGGACTGTTCGCTGTTCGCCGCCATTGGCACGTCGGGCAATGTCTATCCCGCCGCCGGCTTCGTCCAGGCCGCCACCGGCCTCGGCGCCCACACGGTGGAGTTGAACCTCGAAGCCTCGGAGAACAACTGGGCCTTCCGCGAGACCCATCTGGGCCCGGCCAGCGAGATCGTTCCCCGCTGGGTGGAGGATATCCTGTCCGGCGTGTGAGCGAGGGCGCGGGGCCGCAGGGCCCCTGCGCCATGGGACGGCCTCGCCCCGCCGTGCATAATTGTCACAGTCCAGTGATTACATTTTTGTGTCTTGAAAAATCGCCCCCGCGTTGCATATTTGCCACTAACGGCGCAGGCATCCCCGGATGCTTCCCCTCCCCCCCGAACCGGGGAAGCCGCGCCGGATCTGCCGGTCTACCCCTCCCGGCAGGACGCAAGTGAGCGTCAGGCGCGCCCGGATTCATCCCCAGATCCGGGCGCGTTCTTGTCTGGTGCCGGACGGTCCGATTTGACCGGCCCGTCAGCTCCGTCTAAGCGCCCCGCCATGCCCGGCCTGAAGATCGTCTCCTGGAACATCAATTCGGTCCGCCTGCGCGCACCCAATGTCGCCGCCTTCGTCGCCGCGGAAGCGCCGGACGTGGTCTGCCTGCAGGAAACCAAGTGCCGCGACGACGAGTTTCCGCGCAAGGCCTTCGAGGCCATGGGGCTGAAGCACCTCGCCATCCACGGCCAGGGCGGAGGCCATCACGGAGTCGCCATCGCCTCTCGCCTGCCGCTTGAGCGCATCGAGGCGCCCGCGCTCTGTCGCGAGGGCCATGCCCGCGCCGTGGCCGCGCGCATCGCCGGCGTGGAGGTGCACAATATCTACCTGCCGGCGGGTGGCGACGCGCCCGACCCGGAGACCAATGACAAGTTTGCCCACAAGCTCGATTTCCTCGAACGCCTCGGCGCGGCCTATTCTGGCCTCGAGACCGCCGACGGGCGGCCACGCCTGCTGGTGGGTGACCTCAATGTTGCGCCGCGCGAACACGATGTCTGGTCGCACCACCAGCTCCTGAAGATTGTCAGCCACACGCCGGCGGAAACCGAGCGCCTGGAGGCCTCGCGCACCGCGGCGGGCTTCGCCGATATCGCCCGACTCGCCCATCCTGACGCGCAGAAGCTCTACACATGGTGGAGCTACCGGGCGCGCGACTGGGCGGCGTCCAATCGCGGCCGGCGGCTGGACCATATCTGGGGCAATGACGCCGCAATGGCCGGGATCGACCCGGCAGATTTCCGCATCCACCTGGCCTGGCGCGGCGGCCACAAACCCTCCGACCACGCCCCGGTCAGCGTGCGCGCGAGCGGCGAGGCGGCCTGAGCGAGAAGCGTAGGGTGCATGGAGGGCGAAGCCCGATATGCACCGATTGACTGAAGCAGGTGCATATCGCTGCGCTCCATGCACCCTACGGAGCGAA
>CAZXWB010000065.1:0-2887 GCA_964644395.1 uncultured Hyphomonadaceae bacterium
CCGACCGGCGCGTCTTTCCTGGCATGGCTTGGTCATCTGTCTGTCACTCCAACAAGAGAATTGAGTCTGGACCCTAGAGCCTTGCCAGCAGCTGCGGCGATGTCAGCG
Source organism: uncultured Hyphomonadaceae bacterium (assembly GCA_964644395.1). Lineage (GTDB taxonomy): Bacteria > Pseudomonadota > Alphaproteobacteria > Caulobacterales > Hyphomonadaceae > JBGSUF01. The sequence continues at coordinate 109 of CAZXWB010000065.1, forward strand.
CCTCGATCACCTTTTCCATGTCGCTGCGGACCTGTTCGAACCGGTCATGCCGTGTCACGCTCGCCTCATCCATGTAGAGCGCCCGGTTGATCTCGATCTGCAGGGCATGGATCCCGACGCGCGGGCGGCCATAGGTCCGCGTCGTGTAGCCGCCGGCATAGGGGGCATTGCGCCCGACCTGGTAGCCGAGCGACCGGAAGGCGCGTTCGGCGGCGGCAATCAGGCGGTGGGAACAGGACGAGCCGAACCGGTCGCCCAGCACGATATGGGGAACCGCGCGGGCGCCCTTGCGCACATTGGAGGGCATGGAGTGGCAGTCGATCAGGACCGCCTTGCCGCCGCCCTGCAACCTTGCGGAGGTGACCAGGCGCTTCAGGGCCGCGTGGTAGCCGGCATGGACATGGGCAAGGCGGTGGCGTCCCTCAGACCAGGGCAGCGGGCCGTCATAGATCTCCTCCCCCCCGGCGGCGACACGAGGCAGGCAGCCGAGCCCTGCCCGGACACGCTCATTGGCGCGCTGGGCGCGGTAGGCCGAGGGCGCGTCCTCGAACATGTCGGCATCGATCTCGCAGGCCGCCCGGTTCACGTCGACAAAGGACCGGGCGAACTCCGCGCTGATCAAGGGGGCCCCGAGGTGCGGCGCATCGGCGAAGAGCTCATCGACGAACGCGTCCTCGGTGCGGCGCAGGACAATCGGCAAAAGCCTGGTGCGCGCGAGCAGGGTCTCGGGATAGTGGCTGCCGGAATGGGGCGAGGCAAAGACCACCGGAACGCCCGGCATGCCCGGTCCCGGGGCCAGGATATGGGCCGCATCCGGCCAGTGCGCCGGCGCCCCGGCGGTCTGGCGCAGCGGATCCGGGGAAGGCAGGGCGTTCAGGTCCGACATGACCCCATGTTTTCTCCTCGCCGGAAAAGGTCAAGCTCCACCCGCGGCACAGCGCTTGCGTTTTCACCCTCGGTTTACGCAAACGCGTGCAAATGTGCTAATGAGACAATTCAAGGCGGCAGGGGCAAATCCGGCATGAAGATACTGTTGGCCGAAGACGACCGGTCGATGCGCAAATTCCTGACCCTTTCCCTGCGGCGGGCAGGCCATGAGGTGCAGGATTTCGAGGATGGCGAACAGGCGCTTGCCGCGCTTGAGCGCGAAGTCTTCGATCTGCTGCTCACCGACATCGTGATGCCCGGCATTGACGGCATCGAACTGGCGCGGCGCGGCGCGGAACTCGACCCCGCCATGAAGATCATCTTCATCACCGGCTTTGCCGCGGTCGCGCTGGCCTCCAACACGCCGACGCCTGCGGGCTCGAAAATCCTCTCCAAACCCTTCCACCTGAAGGACCTCGTTGACGAGGTGGAGCGGGTCATGGCGGCCTGATGGCGAAGGTCTGATTGACCTTCCCCGGCGCTGCGGCCTAGGCCTGTCCCCGAAGACTACACGAAGGGGACCCCCATGAGCCTGACCGCCCGCCCGCGCCGATCCTGCCTCTACATGCCCGGCGCCAATGCCCGCGCCCTGGAAAAGGCCAGGGCGCTCGCTGCCGATGTGCTCCTGCTCGACCTCGAGGATGCCGTGGCCCCGGAGGCAAAGGAAGAGGCGCGCCGCCAAGTGGGCGCGGCGGTGCGCGCGCGTGGCTATGGCGCGCGCGAAGTGGTGGTGCGCATCAACGGGCTGGACACCGAATGGGGGCTGGAAGACCTGCAGGCGGCGGTGGCCGCCGGCCCCGACGCGATCCTTGCGCCGAAGGTGGAAACACCGCGCGATATCGAGACCCTCGATGCGGCCATGGCCGAGGCCGGCGCCGGTGCGGAAATGGCGCTCTGGGTCATGGTCGAGATGCCGAAGGCGCTGTTTCACATCCTCGATATCGCCGCCGCCGCCGCCAGGACCCGCCTGTCGGCCTTCGTCATGGGCACCAATGACCTGGCCAAGGAGATGCATGCGGAGATGACACCCGATCGGATCGCCTTCCAGATGGCGCTTTCGCGCACGGTCATGGCCGCGCGCAGCTTCGGCCTGGTGGCGATCGATGGGGTCTTCAACAACATCCAGGACGGTGAAGGCTTCGAGGCGGAATGCGTCCAGGGCCGGGTCATGGGTTTTGACGGCAAGACCCTGATCCATCCCTCCCAGCTTGAGACCTGCAACCGCGTGTTTGCGCCGGCGGACGAGGATGTCGCCCATGCCCGCGAGGTGGTCGCCGCCTTCGCCCGGCCCGAGAACAAGGGCAAGGGCGTGATCAAGGTGGACGGCAGGATGACCGAACTCCTGCACCTGGAAGAGGCCCGCCGGCTGATCGCGACGCACGAGGCCATCATGGCACTGGAAAGCGATCTCGGCTGAACCAGTTCCCGTCGCGGATCACACCTCGGAGGCCAGCATGACCTATATTCTCATTCACCACACCGGTTGCGGCTCGTCGAAGAAGGGCCTCGCCCTGCTGCAGGAGAACGGTGTCGAGCCCGACATCCGCAAGTACATGAACGCGTCAACGCGGCTGTCGGAGGAGGAGCTACGCGAGATTGCCCGGAAGATGGGCGGGGTGAGCCCGCGCGAATTCATGCGCGAGAAGGATGCCGAGAAATTCGGTCTGGCCCCTGACGCCAGCGATGACGAAGTGTTCAAGGCGATGGCCGAGGAGCCGAAGATCATCCAGCGCCCCATCGGCATCAAGGGCGACCGCGCCGTGCTCGGCCGGCCGAATGAGAAGCTGCTGGAGATCGTTTAAGGCCTGCAGCGCGGCGGGCTGTCGGCCCTGACCAGGAGTTCAAAGCCGTC
>CAZXWB010000065.1:2987-9404 GCA_964644395.1 uncultured Hyphomonadaceae bacterium
AAACCGCCGAACCACTGGTTCACCGAATAGGCGAGCACCGGGACGAGGGCGACGCCCACGGCCAGGGCATGGGCGCGGGCATGCGCCCCGCCACGAATGAGTTCGACCAGCGGGATCAGTGCAAGGACAGCGAAGGGCAGCGACTGGAGCAGGGCGTGCTTGTTCTCCCCCCAGAACATCAGCAGCCCGTTCTCCTGGCTTTCGATGCCGGGGCGCATGAAGGCCGCGTCGAGCTGGTGGATGTCGACGAAAAGCACATAGATGCTGTGCAGGTACTGGCGCAGCGGGGGCAGCATGACGAGCGCCAGCACGACCGCGGCCGCGACGACGGCGAGGCCCCGCGGCGCGCGCAGCGTCCCCACGAGGGCCCCGACCCAGGGCCGGCGCGCATCGATCAGGAGGGCTCCGACCAGGCCCATGCCCGCAGCAATGAAGGCCGGCAGATACGTCCCGATCAGTTCCCCACCCACGCCCGGTCCATAGCTGAAGGGAAAGAACACGCCGAATTTCAGCCAGTTGACACAGGCCGCAGCAAGAAGGCCCGGCGCGAGGCCCGCGATCAGGGCGAGGCCCGTGATCCGCTGTCCCGGAGCACCGAAGAGGCGCAGCCAGACCAGCGCGCCGAGAAACGGCAGGACCGAATCCACCCGTATGGCCGTCGCGAGACCGAAGATCAGGCCTGCCACGAGGCCAGGCGCCCAGCCGCCCTGCCCGGCATTCGCGGCGGCGAGGACGCGCTCGACCGCCGCCAGGATCAGGGCCAGGACAAACACATGGGGCCAGACCGCGATGGCAAAGCTCGACAGGAACGTCGCGACCGCCAACAGGCCGGCAGCCCAGGCCGCCACCATCCTGTCGCTGTAGAGATTGAGCGCGATCCGGTGGGTCAGGGCCACGCTGATCACCGCCGCCAGCGCATTCATGAAGATCAGCCCGCGAATGCCACCGATCGCGTAGAAGGGCGCGGCGATCACGCCGTAAAGCCCCGGATATTGCGGCGCGAGCCCGCCATCGGCGATATGGGTGAAATGGGTTTTCAGCGCCGGCGCGCCAGGCAGCGCCTCGTAGGTAATGAGCAGGCTGCCGCGCTCGACCATGGCGCGGGCCATATCGATATAGCGCACGCTGTCCAACGAGAAGGCAGCAGGCACCGCCAGCATGGTGATGACCAGGGCGATCAGCAATCCGCCAGCCGCCCAAGCGAAAATCCCACGCCGGGCCAGGGCGGTCGGGCCGGTGTGACGGTGTCCGGCGAGCAGTCGAAGGTCTGACATGGGGCGGCTCCTTTGCCGCCCGGCCTAGCTGGGAAAGCCTGATATATCGTTAGAACGCCACGGACCGCAGCCTCAGAAATCATACAGGCTGATATCGGTATCGGCCTGTTTCTGGCCAAACAGGTACACGTCGCCTTCCCGGAAGGTGAAGGACAGCGGCAGGCTGTCGCCGGCGGCCTCGATGTCGACCCCGTCGAGGGCGTCCTGCAGACCGACCTCGCGCAGCGCCTCGGCAAGCTGTGAGAGCTGGTTCAGCTGCATGTTCACCGGCCCCTGCATGCGCCCGCGCGCATCGAAGCTGAGCTCGGCATTGGCCTCCAGGTCGAGGGGACCGAAGACCATGTCGAACATGGCGAGGTTCAGGCTGCCGCCATTCTCGAGCCAGGCACGCACCGGATCCCTGGCGTCCAGGGCGCCCACCGCATCGTTGAGAAGCAGGCGCACCGCGCCCTCGCCAAGGTCGCGGCCGAGGAATTCCACGTCGGGGATCTCGGCCGGCAGGGTGATGCCCGTCCAGTCGATGGCGATGCGGATATCATTCTCGTCATCCGGGGTGACGCCGACATTGCCGACAAAGCCCGTAATGGCGCCCGCGCGCGCACCGTTGCGCACCACGGCCTCATCGAGTTTCAGCCCGATGCGCTCGACCTCACCGTCCATCTTCGTGCCATAGGAGAGCCGCGACTCCCGGCCAAGTTCGACGCTGTAAAGCTGGCCGTCGGCGAGCCTGATCTCGTTCATGCCCGGCGCGTTGCCGATATAGGTGTAGAAATTCCACGGCCTGAGCGCGAGCCAGAGCCGTTCGCCCTCCCAGCGCATGTTCTCGATCGTGTCATTGATGCTGGGATCGGTGAATTCCGCCTTCACGAGGAAGGGAAAGCCGTTGAATTCGCGGGCGGCATAGTCGATCTCATAGCCATCACGTTCCATGTCGGCGATCCATTCATCGACGATGCGGATCGTCTCCGAGCGCACATATATGTAATAGGCCATGTAGCCGCTGATCAGCACGACGATCAGGACGAGGATCGAATAGAAGGGAAACCGGCTCGGTTTCCGGCCTTCAGCGCGTGACATGCTCTTTCTCCGGATTGGTGCGTCCCTGGGCGGCGCGGCCCTCCGCGAGGAGTTCGCCGCTACGGGTCTCTATGGCAGATTGCAGTGCCTTCGCGAAGCCACGCCTGTCATGTCCCGGCGCGATGGGGTCCAGCGCCTCGTAGACGATGAGGCCAGGCTGCCGGGTCAGCCCGTGCGCGGGCCAGCACAGGCCGGCATTCGTCGCCACCGGAACGCAGGCCACGCCGAGGGCGCGGTAAAGGGCGGCCACGCCGGGCTTGTAGTCAGGCCGCGCGCCGGGCGCGGTGCGGGTGCCTTCGGGGAAGATCACGATGGTGCGGCCCTTCGCGATCTGCGCCTTCGAGGCGGCCACCATGGATTTCAGCGCCTTTGCACTGGCCTCCCGGTCAATCGGGATGCAGCCGATACGCAGGGCGTACCAGCCGAATATGGGATACCAGAGCAACTCCTTCTTGAGCACCACCACCGGCGACAGCCCCGGGATCATGAAGGGCACGAGCACGTCCAGCATGGCCTGGTGCTTGCCGGCATAGAGGACCGGCTCGCCTGAAAAATGCCGCAGTCCGCGCAACTCGGTCCGGGCACCGGCAATCCAGCGCAGGCCCCAGCGCACCTGCCGGGCCCAGAGCCAGGGCGCCGCACGCACCAAGGGCCCCGGCAGGATCAGGCTCGGCAGGAAGAGCGTGCCGATGATGACCATGCCGCCATACATCCAGAGCACAAAAAGAAAGGATCGAAGTGTTTTCACCTGGCCCGCCTCTGCCCCCTGATCAGCCAGGCCACACGGTACTTGAACCATTCCCGGACCATCAGGCGGAAACCGTTCGGTGTGCCACCGGCCTCGCGCGCCGCCTCGGAACTGACCGGCCAGGCGATGATCTCGGCATCGGGCAGGGCGCGGCGAAACTCCACGAGCGAGCGCGGCATGTGGTAGTCGGAGGTGACGAGGATCAGCCGCCGATAGCCCCTGCCCCGCGCCCAGGCACCGGCCTCCTGGGCATTGGTGATGGTCGAGGTCGCCCAGGCGCCGATATCGGTGCAGCAGCCATAGATGTCGGCCGGACCGCCCTGGTTGGCCTCGATATCGGCCAGCGCGACGCCGGGACTGACGCCGGAAATCAGGACCCGCTCCGCCATCCCTCGCTCGACCAGTTCAAGGCCCGCCGGGATTCGCCCCGGTCCGCCGGTGAGCACGACCACTGCATCGGCTTCGCCGGAAACCTCCGGCGCCTCGCTGCTGGACACGCGGCCGGCAAAGATCAGGAAGTCGCCAATGGCAATCAGAATGGCAAACAGGCCGAGTGCGGCCAGTGTCTGGCGGATGAGGCGGGGCCTGGAGCGGGCAGCGGCCATCACAGCACGCCTTCCCTGAGATTGTGCATCACCGTGACGCGCGCGGCCAGGCGGCTGACAAAGCCCGCCACGATGGGGGCCGCCAGCAGGATCAGGATATCGAACACGCCGAGCGAGAGGCGCGGCAGGAGCCAGTTGCGACCGTCCTCGCTCTGCGCCGCAAAGACAAGGAACGCCGCCACGCCGAGGGCGAAGAGCGCCCCGACCAGTCCCGCCCGAAGCCCGAGCAGCCAGTACCTGCGCTCGAACAGCCGCGAGATGTAGCGGTCCCGCGCGCCCGACAGATGCAGCGTGTCGACCACGTCACGCCGCGCCAGGAGGTTGGCATGGGTGGCCGAAGCGATGACGGCCACCGCCGTGGCCACGAGCAGCAGCACCACGCCGATGCCCGCCCACCGCACCGATCCGAGCATGCGCCGCACATCGCCGGCCCAGCTGGCATGGTCCTCCACCGTGGCCGCGATTCCGGCCTCGGTCAGGCGCCGGCGGACATCGCCGCGCAGCGTATCGGGCCGGTCAGGCGCGGCATCGATGGCGATAAGGTCCGGCAGGGGCAGGCCTTCGGGCACGCCGCCCGCACCGAAGGACCGCTCCACAAGCTCGGCCACTTCGGACCGGTCGAGCAGGCGCGCCTGGTCCACGCCTGGCGTGCCCCGGATGACGTCAACCGCCTCGTCGGCGGTGCGCCGGTCGGCACCCTCGATGAGGACGCTGAGCTCGCCCTCCACCTCACTGGTCCAGGCCTGGGCCGCGCCATAGGCGCCGCGCGAAACGATGCCGGCGAGCGCCGCCAGGAAACAGAGCGCGGCAATCACGAAGAAAAGCGTCGCCTCGCGGGAATCCTCGGCGGGAAGCAGCGGCGTCGCCCTGCCCTTGCGCGGTGCCTGGCTGCGCGGCATCAGCCGGCCCTCCCATATTCGGCGTCACGCACCAGGAGACCGTTCTGCAGCCGGATCACATCGGCCTCGAAACGCCGGATCAGGCCCAGATCATGGGTGGCGATGAGAACGGTGGTGCCGAGGCGACGATTGAGCTCGGCAAACAGGGTCATCAGGCGATGGGACATGTCGGGATCGACATTGCCGGTGGGCTCATCGGCGATGAGCAGGCGCGGCTTGTGGACGAGCGCCCGGGCAATCGCCACGCGCTGCTGTTCGCCGCCCGACAGCGTCGATGGCCGCGCTCCGAGCCGTTCGCCGAGACCGACCCAGCGCAGCAATTCCTCCACGTCATCGGCATAATCGCGCTCGCGTTCGCCCGCTACCCGCAAAGGCAGGGCGACATTCTCGAAGGCCGACAGATGGTCGAGCAGGCGGAACTCCTGGAAGACGATGCCGATGCGCCGGCGCAGGAGCGCGAGCTGGTTGCGGTCAAGCTCGCGGGTGTCGCGCCCGAACAGGGTGACCCGCCCGCGCGAAGGCGTCAGCGCGGCGTAGACGAGCTTCAGAACGGTGGTCTTGCCCGCGCCCGAGGCACCGGTGAGGAAGGTGAAGGAGCCCGGACGCAGGAGCAGGTTGACGCCCGACAGCACCTCCGGCCCGCGGGCATAACGCGCGCTGGCCTCCTCGATGCTCACCGTGGCGTCGTCCTGGAAGGTGGTAAAGCTCAAGACTGTCAGCTCATCAAAGCGGGCCGCTGGGCGTGGCTCCCGGGGAGTTCGGTCTCACCGTGATTCGTGGCGAGGCGATGACCGTAACACTGGACGCTGGAAGCGCCAGCGTGCTGTAAGACAGCTCTGGTGACTATTTCATCGAATTGGGCAAATCTCCAGCCATGATTCTGACCTGTCCGAATTGCGAGACCCAGTACTTTGCCGGCGAGGACAGCCTGGGCGATGGCGTGCAGGAGGTGAAGTGCACCGCCTGCGGCCATGAATGGAGAGTGCAGCAGACCGCCGAACCGGTCGCCGAACCCCGGCCGCCGGGCCACGAAATCTGGCGCCAGCGTCAGCGCAAGCGCCTGGAAAAGGCAAAGCGCACGGCTGTGGTGCTGGCCTGGACGACGGGATTTGCGCTGTTCATCGGCGCGGTCGTGGGAGCGGGCATCTTCCGCAACGAGGTGGTGCGCTACTGGCCCCAGTCGGCCACGGCCTTCGAGGCGGTCGGACTCGACGTGAACCGCTTCGGCCTGGAAATCACCGATGTGGACTCCCGGCGCGAATTCGACGGCACCACGCCGGTGCTGACGGTGACGGGAAAGGCGGTCAATGTCACCCGGGTGACCCAGCCGGCCGCCGCCATCCGCATCGGGCTGAGGGATGACCGGGGCGAGGAAGTCTCCGTCGTGTTCACCCAGCCCGAGGCTGCGGAAATCGGTGCGGGCGCCCAGACCGGTTTCCGGGTCGTCCTCACCGACCCGCCGCCGGAGGCCTATACCCTGGATGTGTCGCTGGTCGAAGCCGACCGGGTCACCGAAACCGCCCGGGCCGACACATCGGCTGACACGCCGCGCCCGCCGGCCAGCGAGGATGCCGGGCCGTGAGGACCGAATTCCCCGAAATCCTGCCCGAAACCGAGCTGAACGCGCGCCTGGAGGCGCTTGCCGACATACTCGCCCCGCACCTGTCGCGCGGAGAATGGACGATCGTCTGCATCCTGCTCGGCGCGATGCCCTTCACCACGGATTTGATGAAGGTGCTGGCCCGGCGCGGCCTCCACCCCCAGCTCGATGCGATCTGGTTGGAGAGCTACCGCGACGCGCGCGAAAGCTCCGG
>CAZXWB010000066.1:0-9215 GCA_964644395.1 uncultured Hyphomonadaceae bacterium
GGTTGTTGCCGACCTTGTTGGCGGCGACCACGGGCGCGGCCTCGGTGACGCCGTAGCCCTCGAGGATCTCGATGTCATACTTGCGCTTCACCATGGCGCGGGTTTCGTCGCGCACACGCTCGGCCCCGCAGACCGCCAGCCGCAGGGAGCGCAGATCGTCCTGGTCGCCGGCGCGGGCATATTGCGAGATGAAGGTGTCGGTGGCGAGCAGGATTGTGGCCTGTGATTTCCTGATACGCTTGGCGATCTCGCGCGGCTGCAGCGGAGTGGGATGGAACACGCCCTTCACACCGGCCGTGATCGGCACCACGGCGCCGACCGTCAGGCCGAAACAGTGGAAGGTGGGCAGGGGATTGAACAGGACATCCTTGTCGGGATCGAGGGCGATGTGATCGAGCACTTGGTATACATTGGCCAGGATGTTCTGGTGGCTCAGCACCACGCCCTTCGGGTTGCCCTCGGTGCCGGAGGTGAACAGAACCACGCCGGGATCGGTGGGTTTCGCCCGGTTGCTGAACAGGCTCGGCAAGAGCGGGCCGAGCGCCCCGGCCAGCTTGTTCTTAAGAGTCAGCCCTTCGCGGACATCCTCCAGATAGATGATCTCGCAGTCCGAGGAGAGTTCCGCCATCAGGTCCTCGAGCTTGCCGAGTTCGACGAATTTCCGTGCTGTGACGATACGTTTGACCTCGGCGGCCTTGCAGGCGGCCCTGAGGTTCCGCGAGCCGGAGGTGAAATTCAGCATGGCCGGCACACGGCCCGCCGCCAGCAAGGAGTAGAAGGTGATTACCGCGCCGGCACCAGTGGGCAGGAGCAGGCCGATGGTCTCGCCTTTCTGCGTACGCGCCGAGAAGGCCGAACCGAGCGCAAAGCTCGCACGGGAGATATCCGTATAGCTCAGCCGGCGCTCGTCACCATCGATCAGAATGGTCTTCTTGCCGCCATGCCGGGAGCGGGCCTCGAGGAAGGCACTGAAGAGATCCTTCCGCGTGCGGCTGATTTTGAAGGGGATGTTCACCTCGGCCATGGGACCGGACGCCTCTCTAAACTTACAATAAACTGTCATAAATTTCGCGGCTCTTGCGCCAAAGAGCAATGAGAAATCGGAACTTTTTGCATGAGAGCCCTGAACACGTGCGACGATTGAAGGCTTGATCGAAATGGCCGACGGGTTCATTTCAGGTGCATGGCAACGATCATCGACACCCGCCAGGCAGAGCCGTCCGCGCCGGAAAAGCTCCGCCATCCCGAGAAGGCAAAGCGCCCGGACACGGAGATCAAGCGCAAACCCGAATGGATTCGCGTCAAGGCGCCCACGGGAAAGGGCTATTCCGAAACCCGCGAGATTGTCCACTCCAAGGGACTCGTGACGGTCTGCGAGGAGGCCGGCTGCCCCAATATCGGCGAATGCTGGGAGAAGAAGCACGCCACCATGATGATCATGGGCGAGGTGTGCACACGCGCCTGCGCCTTCTGCAATGTCTCCACTGGCCTTCCATCAGCCCTCGATGCCGATGAGCCGCGCAGGGTTGCCGAGGCGGTGGTGGAGATGGGCCTCAACCATGTCGTGATCACCAGTGTCGACCGCGATGACCTGGACGATGGCGGCGCAGGGCATTTCGCCGAAACGATCCGGGCGATCCGGGCTGCGTCGCCCGGCACGACGATCGAGATCCTCACGCCCGACTTCCTGCGCAAGACGGGCGCGGAGAACATCGTCATCGATGCCAGGCCCGACGTCTTCAACCACAATCTGGAGACCGTGCCCCGGCTCTACCTGTCGATACGGCCCGGTGCGCGCTACTTCCACTCGCTCCGGCTGCTGGAGAAGGTCAAGGAACGCGATCCCGGCCAGTTCACCAAGTCCGGCATCATGGTCGGCCTCGGCGAGAGCAAGGACGAGGTGATGCAGGTCATGGATGACATGCGATCGGCCGGGATCGATTTCATCACCATCGGGCAATACCTGCAGCCGACGCGCAAGCATGCTGCCGTGGACCGCTTCGTGACGCCGGAAGAGTTCCAAGCCTATGAGGTCATCGCCCGCGCCAAGGGCTTTCTCATGGTCTCCGCCTCGCCGCTGACGCGCTCCAGCCACCATGCCGGTGAGGACTTTGTGAGGCTGCGCGCCGCCCGGGAGGCCCAGCTCGGCGCTGGGACCTGAAGCCTTGGGTGTTTATGACCGGACCCTGACCATCGCCCACCGCGCCGATGACCTGTTCGAACTTGTGAGCGACATTCGCCGCTATCCGGAATTCGTGAAATGGATCAAGTCCATGCGGGTCTACAATGAGCGTGAACAGGGTACGACCCGCCTGTGTACGGGCGAGGCGCGGGTCGGCTTTTCCGGCCTGACCGAAACCTTTGCCACCGACGTGAAAGCCGATCCCGAAGCGAGGCGGATCGAAACCCGGCTGGTGCGCGGGCCCTTCCGCCGCCTGCTCAATACCTGGCAGTTCGAAGCCATGGACGACGGCACGACACGGGTGCGTTTCCACATCGACTACAAGTTCAAGAACCCGGTCCTCCAGGCCCTGCTGGCGGCGAATTTCGACCGGGCCGTGAATGCGCTGATCAACTCATTCCTGGCGGAAGCCGACCGGCGCTATGAGAAGACCGGACAGGTCAACCTTCCGGGACCGGAACCCTAGGCGGCCTCGGATTCCACACGGTTGCGTCCGCCTGACTTGGCTGCATAGAGCGCCTTGTCCGCGCGACCGATAAGCTCTGCAGGCGGCTCGTTGGAGCCCGACGTTGTCGCGACGCCGACACTGGTCGTCACCTGGATCGTGTCGCCATGGGGCAGGGCAAAGGTATTGGCGGCAATGGCGCCTCGCATGCGCTCGGCCACTGTGCAGGCAATGTCGCCGTCGGTGTCGGGCAGGATCACGATGAATTCCTCACCGCCATAACGACAGGCAATGTCGGCGGGACGCGTGTTCATCTGGATGCGCTCGGCCACCTCGCGCAGGACCTCGTCGCCGGCATTGTGGCCGAAGCAGTCATTGATCCGCTTGAAGTGATCGAGATCCAGCATGACCACCGATACGGCCGTGTCGCCGCTGGACGCGCGGCGCATCCACTGGTTGAGCTGCTGGACCATGTAGCGGCGATTGTGCAAGCCCGTCAGCTGGTCGATGGCGGCCATTTTCAGCCCCGTATCGACGCGCTTGCGCAGGATATCGAGGTAGCGCGCCCGGCGTGCCTGGGTGCGAACCCGCGCCAGGAGTTCTTCGGGATCCACGGGCGCCGCGATGATGTCGGACGCGCCGATGTCTAGGGCGCGGATCGCCTTACGCTCATCGCCCATATCGGCCATGGCGATCACCGCGCAGCCGAATGTCGCGTCATTGTTCAGGAAATTGGCGCACAGGCGCAGCGGATCGAAGGCCGAGCAGGACAGCGACACGATGATGATGTCGAAAATCGCATCGCTTTCGCCCGGCATGGACTGGGCGTCCTGCAGAGTCACCACCCTGTGGTGTTCGGAGAGGATCGACTTGATCCGGCCCGCATGGCGGGCATTGTCATCGACAACGAAGATACGCGCCGGGGCTTCCAGGTCGCTTTCCCTGACGCTCTCCAGTACGCCTGAACGGGTGCCGCTCGCCTCCCGGCGTCGCAGTTCCGAGACCACGCGATTGTACCGCAGGAGCGCCCGCATCCGCGACAGGAGCGCGAAGTCATTGATGGGCTTGGTGAGAAAATCCTCAGCCCCCGCCCGCAGCCCCTCCAGGCGGTGTTCGCGCTCGCTGAGCGCCGTCACCATCACCACCGGAATATGCGCGGTCTCGGGATCGGCCTTCAGGCGCCGGCAGGTCTCGTAGCCGTCCATGCGCGGCATCATGACATCGAGGAGAATGATCTCGATATCGTGCTGCTTGACCTTTTCCAGCGCCTCCACGCCGTCGCGGGCCAGCACCACCTCGAAATACTCGTGGCTCAGCTTGGCCTGGAGGAGTTTCCGGTTCGCGTCGATATCGTCGACGACAAGGACACGCGCCGTCATGCCGCCGCCTTTCCGGCGAGCCTGTCGACGGCGCGCATGAAGCTGGAAATCTGGATCGGCTTGGAGAGATAGGCCTCGCACCCGGCCTCCATGACGCGCTGCTCGTCGGCGCGCATGGCAAATGCGGTGACTGCGAGAACCGGGATGTGACTGAGCTGGGGGTCATCCTTCACCCAGCGGGTGATATCAAGCCCGCTTACCTCGGGCAGCTGGATGTCCATGATGATGAGCGCCGGCGACACCTCGCGCGCCAGATCGATGACCTTCGATCCGTCGCGGCACTCCACGGTCTCGTAGCCGAACGCATCGAGCAGGTCGCGGAAGAGCTTCATGTTCAGCTCATTGTCCTCGACCACGAGAACCTTCTGTCTTGCGGTGCCTGCCATACGCCACTGCTCCGAAGCGAATCAGATCGCCATGCCTGCCTTTATTCCTGTTTTGACTTAACGCTGAGAGTCTTAAGCCTTATTTACAGTTTGTGACCGGACCGCGCGAGAAACCAGTGCAGATGCCCGAAACCTGCGGTGTTCCGGGGCTTTGCCGCGTCTGTCTCCAGGCCGTCGCAGGTCAGGACGCCAATTGTTCGGCCTGCGGTTCGGCGCAGGTGATTCGCCACAAGTGCCTTCACACGCTCTCGATTGCCCATATCGACTGTGATGCCTTCTACGCCGCCATCGAGAAGCGCGACCGGCCGGAACTGCGCGACAGGCCGGTGATCATCGGCGGCGGCCAGCGCGGCGTGGTCGCGACGGCCTGCTATGTCGCCAGGCTTTACGGCATCCATTCCGCCCAGCCCATGTTCAAGGCGCTGAAGGCCTGTCCCGACGCCGTGGTCATAAGGCCGGACTTTGCCAGATACAGCGCCGTGGGGCGCGCGATTCGCGAACGCATGCTGGCCCTGACACCGCTCGTCGAGCCGGTTTCCATTGATGAGGCCTATCTTGACCTGTCAGGCACGCTGCGCATGCACGGCGCCAGTCCCGCGGAACTTCTCCTGCGCCTGCAGGCAGAGATCGTTCGTGATTTCGGCATCACCGTGTCAGTCGGCCTGTCGGCAAACAAATTCCTCGCCAAGACCGCCAGCGAACTCGACAAGCCCCGCGGCTTCGCCGTCATCTCGCCCGGGGACGCCGCGGAACTTCTGGCGCCGCGCCCGGTGTCCTTCATCCATGGCGTTGGAAAGCAATTCGCCCGCAGGCTTGCGCGCGATGGCTACGAGACCGTGGCCGACCTGCAGGCCGCGCCGGCTGAGCGGCTGATGAAGGCCTATGGAGAAATGGGCCAGCTGCTGCATGCGCGCGCCTTCGGCCATGACAGCCGGCCGGTGCGCGCCGACCGCGAACGCAAGAGCGTGTCGTCTGAGACAACCTTCTCCGCAGACATAGCCGATCTTGCATTGCTGGAGGACCGGCTTTGGCAGGTCTGCGTGAAAACCTCCGACCGGGCCAAGGCGGAGGGTGTAGTGGGGCGCGCGGTCACGCTCAAGCTCAAGACGACGCGTTTCCGGACCCTGACGCGGCGAACCTCCCTCACCGTGCCGACCCAACTCGCGCGCACGCTGTTCGATGCCACCCGGCCCATGCTGGCCCGCAGCGTCGGCGACGGGCCCTTCCGCCTTATCGGCGTCGGCATCGCTGATCTCAGCGAGGCGAAGGGCGACGCGGTGGACCTGGTCGATCCGCGCATTGCCAAGCGCGCGGCCGCCGAACGGGCCGCCGACCTGGCGCGGGCGAAGTTCGGCGCGCAATCGGTGCGGACCGGACGCGCGGCCCGCAGCGATGCCACGCCGCGTCCAGGCAAGGAAAAACCCGGCCAAGACTGACCGGGTTTCATCACAAAGATCAGGGCATTGCGCCTATTTGATCTTGCCTTCCTTGAACTCGACATGCTTGCGCACGATCGGGTCGTACTTCTTCAGGACGAGTTTCTCGGTGATGTTGCGCGGGTTCTTCTTGGTGACATAGAAGAAGCCAGTGCCCGCCGTGGAGTTGAGGCGGATCTTGATCGTGGCGGGTTTGGCCATGGTACGGGTCGCTCTTTATCGCGTGTGAAAACGTAAGCCGCGCATAAACACTGGCGGCGGGGGCGAAGTCAAGGCCTTCCTACAAGCGCACCATTGTATGGGCCCCGCGCAGCCATTTCAGCACCGGCGGCCGGGGATTGGCCCTATCCGGATCGAGGTGTTCAGCCACCTCTGCGAGCATGAACTGGGTCACGCGCGGCAGGTCCAGCTTCCGGGCTTCGGCCACCGTCACCCATTGCAGGTCATGCAGTTCGCGGGAGTCCAGTGGCGGGCGGTCGTCGATCAGCGCCCGGTCGGCATCCGCCATGAAAAAGCGCGCATCGAAACGCTTGTGTCGGTAGGGCGGCGTCACCGCACGCCCGATGAAGGTGAGGTGCTGGAGGCAGGGCAGGGCACCGGTGTCGATAAAGGGCTGCCAGCCCGGCGGAACCCGGTCCGGCGCCTCGCCGGTCTTGCCGACGATGAGGCCCGTTTCCTCGAAGGTTTCGCGGATCGCGGTGAGGGGGAAGGCCCTGAGCGCGCGTCGTGTCTGGTGGCCGAGCGGGCCGAGCATGTCGGCTCTAGGCTGGGTACAGGACGGCATGCGGGCATCCGAGGCTTCCACGCGACCACCCGGGAAAACATACTTTTCCGGCATAAAGCTGTGCTTGCCCGATCGCTTGCCCATGAGCAGCTTTGGCGCACCGCCGTCACGGCACACAAGGATCAGCGTGGCGGCGTCCTTGGGCCGTGGCGCGCGACCGCCTTCCTCCCGCGAAGGCGCGGGGTCCTTGTTCAGGGCATCGAAGAATTTCGCACTCTCGCTCATCGCTTGCGCCCGTTCTTGCCGCGCTTTGGACCCTTGCCCTTCGGATGGCCCTGGCCGCGCCTGAAGTCTTCGCGCCTGGAGGTCCGCTTCTTGCGCGGCTGGTCCTTTCGCGCAGGCTTTGGCTGCGACAGCATCTCCAAGATGATCCCGCCGGTGAGAGGCGTGGCTTCAGACAGGCGCACGCGCACCTCCTGGCCGAGCTCGTAGCGCTTGCCGGTATCGCTCGAGATCAATGCATGGCCAGCCTCGTCATGGGCCCAGTAATCATCGCCGAGGGAACTCACCGGCACCAGCCCGTCGGCGGCGGTCTCGGTCAGGCGCACGAACAGGCCGAACCTCGCCACGCCCGACACGCGCCCGTCGAATTCCGCCCCCACTCGGTCAGCGAGGAAAAGTGCCAGATAGCGGTCATTGGCCTCGCGCTCGGCGGCCATGCTGCGCCGTTCGGTCATGACAAGGTGGTCGGCGGTGTCCTCCAGAACCTGCACATCATAATCGGTCAGACCATCCGGCCCGAGGCCCAGCGCCCGGATCAGGCCGCGATGGACAATGAGGTCGGAATAGCGCCGGATGGGCGAGGTGAAATGGGCGTAATGGGTCAGCGACAGGCCGAAATGGCCGAGATTGTCGACGGCATAGACCGCCTGGGCCTGGCTGCGCAGCACCATTTCCGACACCGTTACCTCGTGTTCGCTGTCATGGGCCTGGGCGAGCAGCCGGTTGAAGCGTTTCGGCGTTACCCGCTCGCCCTTGGTCCACTTGATCCCCAGCGTGCCGAGGAACTCACCCAGCGCGGCGATCTTGGTGTCTGTCGGCTGGTCGTGCACACGGTAGAGCAGGGGGGAACGCTTGGCCTCCAGCGTTTCGGCTGCGCAGACATTGGCCTGGATCATCATCTCTTCGATCAGCTTGTGGGCATCAAATCGATCTTTCACCCGAACGCCCGCCACCTTGCCGTCTTCGCCGAACCAGACCCGGCGTTCCGGCATGTCGAGTTCCAGTGGCCCGCGTGAATTGCGTGCCTTCTTCAACGTTTCATAGGCGGCCCAGAGCGGCTTCAGCACGGGCTCCAGCAGCGGGCCGGTCTTGTCATCCGGGCGACCGTCAATGGCGGCCTGGGCGTCTTCATAGGCAAGCTTCGCCGCCGAGCGCATGGTGGCGCGCATGAATGTGTGGCGCATCTTCTGGCCCTCGGCATCGAAGACCATTTCCACCGCCATGCAGGGGCGCAGCTCGCCTTCGCGCAGCGAGCAGAGGTCAGCGGAGAGCTCTTCCGGCAGCATGGGCACCACCCGGTCGGGGAAATAGGTGGAATTGCCACGCTTGCGGGCCTCGCGGTCGAGCGCTTCGCCCGGACGCACATAGGCGGCCACGTCGGCGATCGCGACGATCACCTTCCAGCCGCCGGGATTCTTCGGATCCTCGTCGGGCGCGGCGAACACGGCATCGTCATGGTCGCGCGCGTCTTCCGGGTCGATGGTGATGAGCGGGCTTTTCGTCAGGTCGACGCGCTTCACGCCCTCGGTCGCCTCAGCGTTTTCCGCCGCGCGCAGCACCTCGTCGGGGAAGCTGTCGGGAATGCCGTGGGCATGGATGGCCAGCAGCGAGGCCGCACGCGCGTCGCCGGCCTTGCCGATGACCTCCAGCACCATGCCCCGCTTCGGGCCATAGCCGCGCTGGGGCCTGGCTTCGGCGCGGACGAGGTCGCCGTCCTCGGCGCCCTTTGTGTCGCCGGGTTCGATCAGGAGTTCGTGCTTGTCCTTCTTGTCGGCCGAGACCACGCGGCCGCCGCGCGCGACCTCTGTGAACAGGCCGACGAAGCGGCGCTCGCCGGCCTCGATCAGCTTGATCATCCGCGCGGTCCATTCGCCATCGATGCTTTCGATCCGGCAGAGCGCACGGTCGCCGACGCCGGGTGCCTTACCGCCGGAGCGCTTGCCCGACGGTCCGGCATAGAGGATATCCGGGCCGAAGGGGCCATCGCGGCCCGATGCGCGACCGATCAGGTCGCCGTCACTGTCCAGGCGCTCGAAGATGACGATCCCGGTCGGCGGGGGATTGTCCGTCGCGGCAAAGGCGCGCTTGCCGACGCGCGACAGGATGCCCTCGTCTTCAAGCTCCTTCAGGATCGCGCGCAAATCGGCGCGCGCCTCGCCCTTCACCTTCAGCCCGCGCGCAATCTCGCGCTTGGAGGTGGCTTCGGGATTGTCGGCGATGAAATCGAGGACGTGTTGTCGTGTGAGTTCGGTCATGGTCGGTATATAAGAGATTCCGGGATAGAATGCGCGTCTCAGGATCGCTCAGGCGGATATTTCTGGCGACCGTGGAGGATGTTGAGTGCTTAAATCTCGGTGTCGGTGGGAAAGTGATAGACGATC
>CAZXWB010000067.1:0-5504 GCA_964644395.1 uncultured Hyphomonadaceae bacterium
TCATGCGCATGAAACAGCGTTTCGAGACGTCCATGGTCATGGCCTGGGCGGCTTCCAGTTCCTTCATCCAGTCCGTCATGCGCCGGCGTGGGATTTCGCGAAAGCCCATGGAACGATAGAACGGACCGTTCCATGGAAGTTCGCGAAAGGTGGACAGTGCCACGCTGCGGAAGCCAAGCGTGCGCGCCTCGTCCAAGGTCCGCTCCACCAGCGCCCGCCCGATGCCACGCTGTCCATGCTGCGGATCGACCGAGACCTGGTCGAGATAGAGCGTGTCCTCGACCGGTCTCGACAGGGCGAACCCAACCGCCTCGCCGGGCACTTCACGCACCACGAACGCGAAACCGGCCCGGATCGCTTCGGCGATGATGTCCTCCGGCACATGGGTGGCGAGTTCGGCCTCGGGCAGGAGGCCGGTTGTCCGGAACAGTTCGTTTGATGCAAGGTGGGCCCGGATTATGGAGGGAATATCGTCGGGCAGGGCCCGGTTCAGGGAATAATCTATCGAAGTTTGCGCCTGATCGGGCAATATCGTGCCTTTCCCTGTTCCCCGCACTGTCCTAACTAGCCATGGGGTGATGAGGCGGGCAAGCTGATACGGCCTGTCAGTTGAGGAGATTGCACATGGGGATCGCGCTCGGCGAAGAACAGAGAATGATCCAGGAGACCGCCGGCGCCTTCGCGCGCGAGCGCCTGGCACCCTTTGCGGCGGAATGGGACGAGACCGGTCACTTCCCGGTCGATGTCATACGCGAGGCCGCCGGGCTTGGCCTCGGCGCCATCTATACGCGCGACGATTTCGGCGGCTCGGGCCTGTCGCGGCTGGACGCCGTACTCGTCTTCGAGGCACTTTCCAGGGGCTGCATTTCCACCGCCGCCTTCATCTCCATCCACAATATGTGCACCTGGATGGTCGATACGTTCGGCAGTGAGGCCCAGCGTTCGGAATGGATTCCCCAGCTTGCGCCCGCCGAGAAGATCGCCTCCTACTGCCTCACCGAGCCGGGTTCGGGCTCCGATGCGGCGGCCATGAAGACGCGTGCCGTGCGCAATGGCCCCGATGGCGACTATGTGCTGACCGGCTCCAAGCAGTTCATCTCCGGGGCGGGCACCTCGGATGTGTATATCGTGATGGCCAGGACCGGCGAGGGCGGGCCGCGTGGTGTCTCGACCTTCATCGTGCCGAAGGATGCCGACGGGCTGAGCTTCGGCGCCAATGAAAGGAAGATGGGCTGGAAGTCCCAGCCGACCCGCCAGGTGATCTTTGACGGTGTGCGCGTACCGGCGGAAAACCGAATCGGCGAGGAGGGCGAGGGCTTCCGGTTTGCCATGCAGGGTCTAGATGGCGGCCGGCTGAACATCGCCGCCTGTTCCCTCGGCGGTGGCCAGGACGCGCTGGACCGGGCGGTGGCCTATGCCGGGGAGCGTGAGCAATTCGGCAAGCCGATCGCCGGTTTCCAGGCCACCCAGTTCAAGCTTGCCGACATGGAGACGGAGTTGCAGGCTGCACGGGTGATGCTTTACACCGCTGCCCAGAAGCTCGATGACAGCGCTTCTGACAAGACGAAGTGGTGCGCCATGGCGAAGCGCTTTGTCACCGATACCGGCTTCAGGGTGGCCAATGAGGCGCTGCAGATCCATGGCGGTTACGGCTACCTGCACGATTATGGCGTGGAGCGGATCGTGCGCGACCTGCGGGTGCACCAGATCCTTGAGGGAACGAATGAAATCATGCGCGTGATCATTTCGAGAGACATGCTGGGCAAGGCCTGATGGCGACGGCAACACAGCTGGACACGCCAGTCATCGCGCGGGTCGAGGGCCAGGTCGGGCGCCTGACGCTCAACCGTCCCGAGGCGCTGCATGCGTTGACCGAAGAGATGTGCACGATCATGCTGGAGGCGCTGCTGGCCTGGCGGGCCGATGACAGCGTGGAGATCGTCATGATCGATCATGCCGAGGGCACGCGCGGCTTCTGCGCCGGCGGTGATATCCGCATGCTGGCCGAGAGCGGGCGGGGCGACGGCCGGGCCGCCAGGGCGTTCTTCCACGCCGAGTACCGGCTGAACACAGCCATTCACGCCTTCCCGAAGCCCTATATCGCCCTCATGGACGGCATCACCATGGGCGGCGGTGTCGGCATCAGCATGCACGGCTCCCACCGCGTGGCCACGGAAAACACGATCTTTGCCATGCCCGAGACCGGCATCGGGCTTTTCCCCGACGTCGGCGGCGGCTGGTTCCTGCCGCGCATGGGCGGCGAGGTCGGCACCTGGCTCGCGCTCACGGGTGCTCGCCTGAAGGGAACAGACATTTGCGCCGCCGGGCTGGCGACGCATTTCGTGCCCTCGGAATTGCTCGGCAACCTCAAGGCGCAGCTGCTTGATGCCGATTACAGCCAGGGCGCGGCGGAAATGCTGGGCGAGGTCCTGCGTTCCCGCTCACACCCTGTGCCGGCCCCCGCCTATGCCGAACATGCCGCTGCGATCCGGTCATGTTTCGCCTTCGACAGTGTGGCGGAGATCATGCTGGCACTGAAAAATCAGGGTGGCGACTGGGCGCAGAAGCAGTTTCACATCCTGCAGGGCAAGTCGCCGACCAGCATGACCGTAGCCCTCCGTCAGCTGCGACTGGGTGCAGAGATGGAGTCCTTCGCCGAGAACATGGCCATGGAGTATCGCATAGGCGGGCGCGTTGTTCACACCCATGATTTCTCCGAAGGCGTGCGGGCGGTGATCGAGGACAAGGACAATGCCCCGAAATGGATCCCGGCCAGGGTCGAGGATGTCAGCGCCGGGGACATTGACGCGATCTTTGCGCCGCTGCCGGAGTGGCAGGGCCTGGACCTCAGCGACATCGTCTGAGCCCCAAGTAAGTATGGTAAACAGATCGTCTTTTTATTTAAGTAAATGCGATATACTGACGAATAACGGTTTCTTAGTGCTCTTGGCGTAATCATCTGCAAACTACAACAAAAGTTGAGTGGGTGATGAAAATGTTGAATGCTGCCAAGCCGGCCAGTGCCGGTGAAAACGTTGCGGACACCTTTGTGCGCAGCCTGTCCCTCCTGGAGCAGGCACACCGTCGTTTGCATGACGTCGTGAAGGATGCGCTCGAGCGCAGCGGCGAACGCCACCTGAACGGTGTGCAGGCACTCCTGATCTACGAAATCGGCGAGGGGGAGACCCCGGCGAGCCAATTGCGTGCGCGGGGCGCTTTTGCAGGCACCAGCCTGTCCTACAACCTCAAGAAGCTGACCGAGGGCGGCTACATCGAGCAGCAGCGTTCAGACGATGACCGCCGCACGGTGCGCCTGACCCTGACCAGGCGCGGCCTGAAGGTGCGCGATCAGGTCGAACAGCTCTTCGAGCGCCAGGCCGTCGCGCTGGAACCCACCGCAAGCGTGCGCCCGGACGATCTGGAGACGATGAGCCGCACCGTGTCCCGGCTCGAGCGCTTCTGGACCGACCAGATCCGCTACCAGCTCTGAGCTTCATTGCCCTGAAACGAAACGGTGGAGGACCCAAGCGGCCCTCCACCTTTTCTATGGGCAATACAACCCAAGTAAGCGCCATTACGCCCGTCGATCAGGTCGCAACGGCGACTAACGTTTGCCGGTCCGGCCCAGTCCGATCTTCTTGGCGTACTCGGAACGCGTCTTGGCATAGCTTGGCGCGACCATGGGATAGTCGGCCGGAAGGCCCCAGCGCTGGCGATATTCTTCCGGTGACATGTCATAACGCGAGCGCAGGTAGCGTTTCAGCATTTTCAGCTTGCGCCCGTCTTCCAGGCAGATGATGTGATCGTCGGTGACGGACTTGTTGATCGGAACGGCCGGTTTCGGGCGCTCGGTTTCCTTCTCGCCGCCACTTGTGACGATTTCACTCATGGTGGAATGCACCGAGCGAATAAGGTCCGGCAGGTTCGAACTCGGGACTGCATTGTTGGATACAAATGACGAAACGATTTCCGATGTCATCTGCATCAGCTCGATGGCGTCCATTTCAGAGATGGTGTCTTGATTGGCCATTTGGTTCCCTGTGAATCGTTGGAGTTTGAAAGTTGATATCCTAATTCCTGCTGAAAGATCAATTATTTTGTAGAAAAACGGTGTATTGGCAAACAAAACCGAAAAAGTTCGAATGAATTCACTCACAGCCGGTCATGACTTGCGCCGGGCGGGGTGGAGACGTAAATCCTGAGCGAGCACGAACCACGGGAGATGTCCATGGCCGACACGGCTGCCTTCACCACACGCCCACGCGGTGGCTTTTTCGGCGAAACGATCGCCGGGACCGATCCGGACGTGGCTGCCGCAATCCAGGCCGAGGAAACGCGCCAGCAGCAACAGATCGAGCTGATCGCCTCGGAGAACATCGCCTCCAGCGCGGTGCTGGAAGCCCAGGGCACCGTGCTGACAAACAAATATGCTGAGGGGTATCCCGGACGGCGCTATTATGGCGGCTGCGAACATGTCGATGTGGTCGAGGAACTGGCCATGGAGCGCGCCAGGGCGCTTTACGGTGCCGCCCACGCCAATGTCCAGCCGCATTCCGGCAGCCAGGCCAACCAGGCCGTCTTCATGAGCCTCATCAAGCCCGGTGACACGATACTCGGCATGAGCCTCGAGGCCGGCGGCCACCTCACCCATGGCGCGCGGCCGAACCAGTCCGGCAAATGGTTCAATGCGATCCAGTATGGCGTGCGCGAAGCCGACCACCTGATCGATCATGACCAGGTGCGCGACCTGGCCCTGACCCACCAGCCGAAGCTGATCATCGCAGGCGGATCAGCCTATCCGCGAATCATCGATTTCGCCGCCTTCCGCGACATCGCCGAGGAGGTCGGTGCGTGGTTCCTGGTGGACATGGCCCATTTCTCCGGACTCGTTGCCGGTGGCGCGCATCCCAACCCGCTGGAACACGCCCATGTCGTGACCACCACGACGCACAAGACCCTGCGCGGGCCCCGTGGCGGCATGGTGCTGACCAATGATGACGATATCGCCAAGAAGGTGCGTTCCGCGCTCTTTCCCGGTCTCCAGGGCGGCCCGCTCATGCATGTGATTGCCGCCAAGGCCGTGGCCTTTGGCGAGGCCCTGCAGCCGGGTTTCCAGGACTATATCGCCCGGGTGGTGGAGAACGCGCAGGTGATGGCGGCCGAAGCCAGGGCCTCGGGCCTCGACCTCGTCTCCGGCGGCACGGACACCCATCTGGCGCTCATTGACCTGCGGCCCAAGGGCGTGAAGGGCAATGCCGCCGAGCAGGCGCTCGAGCGCGCCTACATCACCTGCAACAAGAACGGCGTGCCCTTCGATCCCGAAAAGCCGGCGGTGACCTCGGGCATTCGCGTGGGATCGCCCGCCGGGACCACGCGCGGCTTCGGTCGTGAGGAGTTCGCCCAGGTCGGTCGCTGGATCGGCGAGATTGTCGATGCGCTGGCCGCTGGCGGCGATGCATCGGCGGTCGAGGCGAAGGTGCGCGGCGAGGTGAAGGCGCTCACCG
>CAZXWB010000067.1:5604-9155 GCA_964644395.1 uncultured Hyphomonadaceae bacterium
CAGATGGTCTCCGGCATCGCCCGGAAACTGGAATCCCTGAACGAGGGCGAGATTGAAAGCAAGCAGGTCGGCGCGCTGGTGATGGAGGCCCTCGCCAACGTCGATCCCGTCGGCTATGTGCGCTACGCCTCGGTCTACCGCGACTTCCAGGATCCCGAGGACTTCGCGGAGTTCATCAAGACCCACAAGCTCGGCGAGGAAGTCGAGGGACTGGACCCCTCAGAGGAGCCGGCAAACTGAGCGGCGCACGGCCCGAGGTCACCTGGAAGACCGCCACCAGCCTCGACGGCCGGATTGCGCTCTGCAACGGGGAATCGAAGTGGATCACGGGTCCGGAGGCGCGCGGCGAGGTGCACCGGCTGCGCGCCCGGCATGATTGCGTGCTGACAGGGTCCGGCACAGTGATCAGTGATGATCCCCAGCTCAATGTCCGGCTGGAGGGCGATGGCCTGAAGCAGCCCGTGCGCGCTGTGATCGACCGTCGCGGGCGCGTGCCGCCGACGTCGAAGCTTTTCACCGCGTCATCTCCCGCAGGCGTGATCGTCTTCGGTCGCGCGCGCCCGGAGGGACTGCCGGACGGCATTCGCTTCGAGGCATCAGGGGCCGAAGACTGGACGCCCGTGACGGTGCTGCAGCGCCTCGCCGGGGAGGGCATCGGTTCGATCCTTCTTGAGTGCGGCGCCGGACTGGCCACCGCGTTCCTGCGCGAGGCGCTGGTGGACCGGATCGAGTGGTTCCGCGCACCGCTGGTCATCGGCGGCGACGGCTGGCCAACGCTCGGGGCGCTAGCGCTCTCGGGTCTCGACGCGGCGCCGCGGTTCGCGCTGCACAGTGTCGCGCGGCTTGGTGGCGACCTGCACGAGACCTATCTGCGCAGCTGAGCAGGAAGGATTGGAGTCCAGCCATGTTTACAGGCCTTGTCACCGATGTCGGCCGCATCGCCCATGTGGAGGATGACCAGGGCCTGCGCCGGTTTGCCGTCGCCACAAACTGGCCGCTGGACACGCTGGAGATCGGTGCGAGCGTGATGCACTCCGGTGTGTGCCTGACCGTCACCGCGAAGGCTGACGGGCTGTTCTTTGTCGAGGCGGTGCCGGAGACCCTGTCGCGCACGACGCTCGGCGCCTGGCAGGCCGGCACGGATGTCAATCTGGAACGCTCGCTGAAACTCGGCGATGAGCTGGGCGGGCATTTCGTCTTCGGTCACGTGGACGGCCTCGGCGAGATCGTTTCGGTCACGCCAGAGGGTGACAGCCACCGATTGCGGGTGCAGCCCCCGGCAAATCTGCGGAAATTCATTGCCGAGAAGGGTTCCATCGCCATCGACGGCGTGTCGCTCACCGTGGCGGCCACCGGCGATGATGGCAGCTTCGATCTCGCCATCATTCCCCATACCTGGGATGTCACGACATTGCGCCACGCCGCGCCTGGCCGCAGGGTCAATCTGGAGATCGACATGCTGGCGCGCTATGTGGCGCGCATGATCGGGCACGGCGAAGGAGAGGCGCGCAATCATGGCTGACAGCGAAAGCGATCAGGACGCGATCTCTCCGATTGCCGACATCATCGAGGATGCTCGCAATGGGCGCATGTTCATCCTCGTCGATGCCGAGGACAGGGAAAACGAGGGCGACCTGGTGATCCCGGCCGGCTTTGCCACGCCGGAGGCGGTGAACTTCATGGCGCGCTTCGGGCGCGGCCTGATCTGTCTGGCCATGACCCAGGAACGTGCCCGGGCGCTCCGGCTGGACATGATGGCGCGGGAAAACCGTGAGAGCATGGGCACAGCCTTCACGGTCTCCATTGAAGCGAAGGAGGGCGTGACCACTGGCATTTCCGCCCATGACCGAGCGACCACCATCGCCGTGGCCATCGATCCTACAAGGGACAAGGAACACATCGTGTCGCCGGGCCACGTCTTCCCCCTGGTGGCGCGCGATGGCGGGACGCTCGTCAGGGCCGGCCACACCGAGGCGGCGGTGGACATTTCGCGGCTTGCCGGGCTCTATCCGGCGGGCGTGATCTGCGAGATCATGAATGATGACGGCACCATGGCGCGCCTGCCGGACCTGATCGGATTCGCCCAGCTGCATGGCCTCAAGATCGGCACAATCGAGGATCTCATCGCCTATCGCCGGGAGAATGACCACTACCTCGAGCGCCGGGTCGAAGCACCGCTGGAAATCCCCGGTCGTCCGGGTTTCAAGGGTGTCGTCTTCCTCAATACGCTCGATGGCACAGAACACCTGGCCCTCGTGAAGGGTGAGCCACGGCGCGATGACCCGACCCTTGTCCGGGTTCACCGTCTCGACCTCCTCGACGATGTCATCGGCGCGCGGGGCGACCGCCGCGGACTTGTCGACCGGGCGCTCGACATGATTGCCAATGACGACCGGCCGGGTGTGGTGGTCTTCATCAACACCCAGCGCCCGAACCTGCTTGCGGCGCATTTTGGCCTGCAGACCGCCGAGGCACCCGATGCCCAGGCGCCGCTGCGCGAATACGGCATCGGTGCGCAGATCCTGCATGACATCGGCGTCGGGCGCCTGATCTACCTGTCGGACACGGAGCCGCGCCGCGTTGTGGGGATTGACGCCCACGGGCTTGTGCTGGAGGGGTGGCAGCCCTTAAGCGAAGACACAAGAGACTGACCCGTCATGCCAGCAAGAATCATGGTCGCCACCTCGCGCTATTATGGCGAGATTTCCGCCGGACTCGAGGCGGGCTGCATGGAAGTGCTCGAGGCGGCGGGCTGCAGCGTGGAACTCGTCGAGGTTCCGGGCGCGTTTGAAGTGCCCGGCATCATCGCGATGGCCGCCGATTCAGCGCGCTTTGACGGCTATATCGCGCTCGGCTGCGTCGTGCGCGGCGAGACCAGCCACTATGATTATGTCTGCGGTGAGAGCGCGCGGGGGTTGATGACCCTGGCCGTGGAGCGTCGCCTGGCCATCGGCTACGGCATCCTCACCGTGGAGAATCAGGACCAGGCCCGGGTCCGCGCCGACCGTGCAGGGAAGAACAAGGGCGGCGAAGCCGCAAAGGCCTGTCTTGCCATGGTCGACCTGCGCAAGAAATTCGTGCGATGAGCGCCCGGAAGATACCCGCAGACCTGAAACGCGTCGCCCGGTCCGGCGGGAGGCTCGCTGCCGTCCAGGCGCTTTACCAGATGGAACAGTCGGGCCAGAGCGGGCGCTCGGTGATCCGCGATTTCATGGAAGACCGCCTCGGCATGGGACCCGAGGGCTTGCCGATCGAGGAGGCCGACCCCGACCTGTTCAAGTCTATCGTCAATGGCGTGATCGACCACCAGTCGCGCATCGACAAGGCGGTGACCGCCCGGCTCGCCGCGGGATGGAGGCTGGAACGCCTGAACACAACGACGCGGGCCATCCTGCGGGCGGCAGCCAGCGAGCTGGTCTCGAACGACGCCGCAACGCCTGTCACCATCATCGACGAGTATGTCGGCATCGCCCACGCCTTCTTCGACGAGGGCGAGGCGAGTTTCGTCAATGGCGTGCTCGAAAACCTGGCCGCGGACCTGCGCCCGGCGG
>CAZXWB010000068.1:0-9108 GCA_964644395.1 uncultured Hyphomonadaceae bacterium
CGCTGTCACCCGGAAACCCTGAGGTAGGTCCTGCTGTGCATCAGGCGGATCTAGGTCGCGTCTCGGTCAGGGAGCAGGAGCACCAGGCGGCTGAGATAGGCCACGAGCTTCTGCTGTCTCGGCAGGCCGAGCCGTGCGCCGATCTGCTTGATATGCCAGCGAACTGTTTCCTCGCTGCAATTTTCCAGATCGGCAATCTGAGATGCTGCCATACCCGAGGAAAGTTGCACGGCAACCCTTGATTGCTTCTCGGTCAGGCCGAGCGCTTCTTTCAAGGTTTTTTCAGTGCCCCCGGCATTTTCGAGTGGGTCCATGATGACCGCGCTGAAGCGCAAATCGTGCAGCAGATTCGCAATACTGATGGAATCGTCGAGTATGGGCGCGATCGAAACCACCAAAGGGTGCTCGGATTGTGAACTCTCGATCCGGATAAAACGACAGCTGGCTGATCCAGAGAGGCAGGAAAGAAAGAGCGATTGAACGCAGTCGCGCAAGCGCCTTTCGGTTTCCTGGTCGTGAAGACCCAGATATGCGCCAGGCTCGAAACGGCCGATTTCGTCAAGCCGTGCCCGATCGGGCGTGACGACGCCTTCGACGATCGTCTTGCGATTGAAGACGACATGCGCAATGAAGCCTGCCGTGATGGCCAGACGCGGGCCTGAGCGGATTTCCCGCGGCCACAGCGAGGCGCTGCGCGTCTCCAAAGCCGCCACAACACGGGCCAGGTCATGGCAGGCTCGTTGCCCCTCAGGCGAAAAGAGCGATTCTTCATGGAAGTTATCCAGTTTCACCCAGGCCGCCAGAGTGTCATGGTCAACCAATGGCACATAGGCCGCAGTGCCACTTACAATCGGCTCAGATCGGTAAGCAGCCGGAATCCGATCGACGAACTCCACCTCCAAGCCCATGGTTGCAAAGTCCTTCAATCGTTTCCGTCGCGGAGGCTTGGAAACCAACGCACCGAGCCTGTCATAGCATTGCGTGATCGCATCATCACAGTTAGAGACTTCGCAAAGCCTCAATAGACTATCAATGAAATCCTTATTGCCGCGAAACCTGTCAGTGACCATATGATCACAACGGCCAGCGACATCTTTTTCCGGTGTTTGCTGGTCAACCACCAAGATTCCCCCCCCCCAAAGAACTAGGTCCCTACTTTCTTTAACCTTACGATAGTGAAGGAGGAAGCGTAAGTGACCCACCACATTGGTTGGGTTGCAAGTTTTTTTTATTGCGAAAACTTTAGGCATCTAAAGCCGTGCAGAAACGCAGCGTCGGACTGTATGAAGAGAGGCATCGGAACCCCTTACCAAGCTGGTGGTTTCCCCTGTACACTCGGACGTCACGTTCAGAAGTCGAAAACTTGCCGTGGAAGTTGGCATCTGCAACGCGGATATTGTCGACCTCCAGCTCCTTACCGAAATCGAAGGTTTGGAGGTGGTCGACCCGATCAAGGCCTCCAACACGCGATAGTCTTCATAAACCTGCGACATCGCCTCGATAACCTCCTCAACAGCAGGCCGATTGCACCGGTGTCGTCACCGAACACATCACCATTCCCCTCGAACAGGCATACGCTCACTTTTTAAGAACCAAGCTCCGCCGGCCGGGCAACCGACAATTCACTCACAATACGGGAATTGATCTGCCGACGAAGCTGGGGCGATCAGAACAGTTTGTGATCGCGCAGGCCGGTATTCGTGGCTTCTGGCAGCAGGCTCTCATAATGTTGGCGCAGCGTGTCCTGGCCGTACTCCGGCGTGGCCTCGGCATCATAGCGCCCTTCCACCTCGTTCCAGACCAGCATGGATTCGGTGGCGTAATAGTGCGCGATGCGCAGCAATTCGGCCCTCGCGCGCAACGGCGGAATGATTCTGCCCATGGTGCCAAGTGCTCCGCCCAATATGCTGAACATTGCCGGTGGAACGGATTTGAATGTCGGTTCCCGGCCGGTGAGATCGAAGAGCATCTGGCCCTGCTCGCGCGGGCTGATGGCGGGGCCGGGACCGCCAATGGGCAGGATCTGGTTGTGCCGAGAGGCATCGGTCATGCAGTCGGCCATGAAGCGGGCAAGGTCGGCGTCGCTGATCGGCTTGCAGGCGGTTTCGGTCCCGTCGCCGAAGACCAGGAAGGGCTTGCCGTCCTTTACCCTCTGCACCTGTCCGGACAGGGATTTGAAGAAGGCGGTGGGCCGGACGATGGACCATTTTAGCCCGGATGTCTGCAGTTCCGCCTCGAAGGCGAGCTTGGCCTGCTGGAAGGCGCGTTTCGGCTTCTGCACACAGATGGCGGAGAGATAGACCGCCTGGCCGGCGCCTGCGGCCTCCGCCGCGTGGAGCGCCTGGCGATTGGCCTCGAAATCGACCGCCCAGGCATCCTTCGGTTCGCCCGTGCGCGATCCGAGGCAGGAGACCAGCACATCGAAGCGCTCGCCGCAGATTCCGTCCCGGTCGAGTGCACCCGGATCGCAGACATCTGCCTGTCGATAGATGACGCCTGAGCCCCCGTCGTCTTCTTCTGGCATCGTTCTGACCGGAGCGACGACCACATGCCCCCGGCCCGCCAGTTCACGGGCCATGGCCCGGCCGATGGTGCCCGTTGCGCCGAGCAGGAGAACGCGAAGCGCCAGGGCCGTCACAGCCCCGCCTTCACCGCAAATCCATGGGCGAAATCGACGAGCGCCGGCACGCGCGCGGCCATGGCCTTCGCCTGGTCGCTGGCGGCGGTGCCATCGCGGACGCGGCCCGCAATGCCCTGCAGGATCGCCGCGAGCCGGAAGCCGTTATAGGCGAGGTAGTAGTCGTATTCCGGCAATCCGGCCCGCCCGGTCTGCTCGCAATAGCGAGTAACATAGTCCTTGACCGTGGGAATGCCATGGGCGTCCAGATCCTCGATGTCCCGGATCGCATTGCCGGTATGGGTGGCGGGCAGGAACCAGCTCATCAGGTGATAGGTGAAATCGGCCAGCGGATCGCCGAGCGTCGAAAGCTCCCAATCCAGCACCGCCAGAACACGCGGCTCGGTGGGGTGCAGGATCATGTTGTCGAGCCGGTAGTCACCATGGACGATGGTGGTCGTCTCGCCGGGCGGGATGTTTTGCGGCAGCCATTCGATCAGCGCGTCCATTTTCGGCAGCTTCTCGGTCTCCGACGCCTTGTACTGGCCCGACCAGCGATGGATCTGGCGGGCGACATAATCGCCTTCCTTGCCGTAGCCCTGAAGCCCTGCCGCCTTCCAGTCGACCTTGTGCAGGGCCGCAAGCGTGTCGCACTGGGCATGGAAGATGGCCCGGCGCTCTTCGGGGTCGAGATCCGGCAGGGTCTGGTCCCAGTAGATGCGGCCCTCCACACAGGCCATGACATAGAACATGGTGCCGATGACGCCTTCATCCTCGCAGAGGCCAAAGGGCCTTGCGACGGGAAAGCCGAGCGGATGCAGGGCGGAAATGACCCGGTATTCCCGGTCGACAGCATGGGCCGATTTCAGCAGCTTTCCCGGCGGTTTCCGGCGCAGGACGTAAGACCGGCCCGGCGTGTCGATGCGGTAGGTCGGGTTCGACTGGCCACCCTTGAACTGGGCTACCGTCATGGGGCCTTCGAAATCTTCGACATTGTCGCGCATCCAGGCTTCGAGCGCAGCTTCATTGAAGCGGTGGGCGTCCTTGACTGCGCGGGTGCCGGTGAATGCGTCTGACATGTTCCGCCCCATTCTCGTCTCTTCTCGGGTCCAGCATAACGGCGAGGCCCGAAAGGCCAAGACTGCCGCCGCGGGAGGTGCGCGATGAAATTTCTGTTTGGACTGATGGCCGTTCTTCTTCTGGCGATGCCGACATGGGCCAATGCGCTCGATCCCGATGGCCTGATCCGCGATGGGGTGCTGGAGGAGGCGCTGGCGGCGCGCGAGGCGCGGGCGGGCGCATACTCCAATGAAGACGTCATGGTGATCGTGGATTACGGCCTGCGCTCGGATGCTGCCCGCCTCTTCATCCTCGACCTGGAGACCGGACGCGTGGAGGCCTTCCGCGCCGCCCATGGTCTGGGATCGGATCCCGACCATGATGGCTGGCTGGATGCGTTCTCCAGCGTGCCGGGATCAAACGCCTCGCCGCGCGGGGCCTTCATCACGGCCGAGGAATATTACGGCAAGCACGGGCGCTCGCTGCGCCTCGACGGGATTGACGCGGGCAATGCCAATGCCCGGGCAAGGGCCATCGTGATGCATGCGGCCTGGTATGCCGAGGAAGACTTCCTTGATGCCCATGGCAAGCTCGGCCGGTCCAATGGCTGCATCGTGTTTTCCGCGCGCGACCGCGACATGGTGTTCGAGACGCTGAAGCCGGGGACGTTCGTGTGGGTGACGAAGTAGGGCTCAGCCCGCGCCCCGCAGCGACAGGATCGCCGCCTCGGCAAGATCCGCGAGATGGCCCGGCACGAAGATGTGGTCATGGTGGAAGCCCGCCACCGCATTGCAGGGCACACCCGCCTCGGCCAGCGCGCGGGAGATGGCGGCGAGGAAGCCCACGGCCTCAAGGCCGGAATGCACGCTTATTTCCAGCCAGGCGAATGCCGTCTCCGGCGGCGTGCCGGGACCAGTCTCCACGATGGAAGCCCAGCCCTCGCGTTCCCTGAAATGCATGATGGCGCCTGGCGCGGGCTCTGCGCCCGTCACGAAGCGGTACAGTCCCGGTGCACGATGAACCCCGATCCCGGCGAGCAGTCTCGCCAGATCGGTTTCGCCGCTCATTTCAACGCCCGCCAGGCAATGTCGCGGCGCACCTGCGCGCCGGGAAATCTGATCGCGTCCACGCCGGCATAGGCGCGGGCAATCGCCTCCTGCAGCGTGTCCGCCGTGCCCGTGACCGACAGGACCCGCCCGCCGGAACTTACGCGCTCACCGGCGGCGTTGATGTCGGTTCCGGCCTCGAAGACCGTCACGCCGTCCATGGCGTTTGCGGCATCGAGCCCCGTGATCACGATGCTGGTCTCGGCGCGGCCCGGATAGCCCGGCGCGGCCATGACGACCGTCGCAGAGGGGCGGAACGTGTCGAGTTCAAGCAGGTCGGCCATGGCCGGGGCTAGGCCGCCCGTGGCGCAGACCAGCAGCAGCGGAACGATGTCACCGGCCAGCCCGCTCATCAGCACCTGGCACTCCGGATCGCCAAAGCGGCAATTGAACTCCACGACCCTTGGACCGTTACCGGTGACCATCAGGCCGATGTACAGCACGCCGGAATAGGGGATGCCGTCGGCCGCCATGCCCTCGATCATCGGGCGCGTGATCTCAGCCTCGACCCGTGCCATGAGTTCCGGTGTCATGACCGGGGCCGGCGCATAGGCGCCCATGCCGCCCGTGTTCGGTCCGGTATCGCCTTCGCCGATGCGCTTGTGATCCTGGGCGGCGGGCAGGGTGATCGAGGACCTGCCGTCGGTGAGGACGAAGACGCTCGCCTCTTCGCCGTCCATGAATTCCTCGATCACCAGCGCGCTGGAAGCCGCGCCCAGCTTCCCGCCAAGCATGGCGTCGACTTCGGCATCGGCCGCCGCGCGGGTCTCGGCAATCACCACGCCCTTGCCGCCTGCCAGGCCATCGGCCTTCAGCACATAGGGAGCCGCAAGCGTGTCGAGGAAGGCCTTCGCCGCCCCGGAATCGGAGAACCGGCCATAGCGCGCGGTGGGCACGCCGTACCTCGCCATCCGGTCCTTGGAAAACCCCTTTGAGGCCTCAAGCTGCGCGGCGTCCGTCGACGGACCGAACACGTCGAAACCACGCGCGCGCAACAGGTCCGCCAGGCCGAGCGCCAGCGGCAGTTCCGGACCGATGACCACAAGGTCGGGCTCCAGTTGCAGTGTCAGCTTCTCAAGCCCCGGCAGGTCGTCGGCCTTGACCTCGAAACAGGGACCGATCGCGTCCATGCCGGGATTGCCCGGCGCGCACCAGACCTCGTCAACCAGCGGCGAGGCCTTTACTTTCCAGGCGAGGGCATGTTCGCGCGCGCCGGATCCGATGATGAGAATGTTCATGGGGCCGCTTGATGCGCCGCCCCGCTTGTAGGATCAAGGGGGCGGGGCGCGAGCGGCATGCAGTTGAGGCAGGCATGGCAGGACTGAACGGATACTGGACGGGCTGGTACGACTATGGCGACGGGCGCGGCGTGACTCATTTCAGCGCGAGCCTGAGCGACATTGGGGGCGTCCTGGAGGGCACGACCTTCGAAATGGATCGCGACGGACGCGAACTCGAAGCCTTCCTTGACGGTGATCATCATGCCGGCTTCACCCAGTTCACCAAGATCTATGATGCCGACCTGCCGGGTTATGACTTCCCCGTCGAATATGCCGGCGAGGTGAATTCCGCCGGAACGAAGATCACCGGCCAGTGGACGATCGAGGGCGAGGAAGACATTTTCGGCAGCGCCATAACCTTTGTCGGCAATTTCGCCATGCAGCGAGTCAGCCTGCTGCCGCGCGTGGCCGTGGAGCGCAAGACCTCGGTCGAGGTGAAGCGCTAGTGGCGCGGTTGGTGGGATGACGGAGGCGTGACTCCCGATCCAAAACCCGCTTTTATCATTGAAAACTGGAGGAATTCATATGAAGCGCGTCTTGATCGCCCTGGCCGGACTGGCATTTGCCGCCGGCAGCAGTGCTGCCGAAACCACTTACATCTATGCCGGCAAGGTTCTGGCCGTGCCCGGGGAAGGCTACCTCGAAGAGCGCACCATCGTCATCGAGGACGGCCGTATCACCGGGATCGAGGAAGGCTTCATCGACACGCGCGACGCCGATGTCGCGATCGACCTGAAGGATGCTTTCGTCCTTCCCGGACTGATCGACAGCCATGTCCACCTGCTCAGCGAATGGAGCCCGGACGTGCGCTGGCGCACCGTCACCGACACGCCGTCGGATGCAGCGCTGTCCGGCGCGGCCAATGCGCGCAAGACCCTCATGGCCGGCTTCACCGCCGTCCAGGACGTGGGTGGCACGAATGATGCGATCTTTGCCCTGCGCGATGCGGTGAATGCCGGCAAGGTGCCGGGCCCGCGCATCCGGGCGGCGGGTCGCGCCGTCGCGGTGACCGGCGGTCACGGCGATATCAACGGCTTCTCGCCGACCGTGATGGCGATCTTCACCGGCGACAATATCTGCAATGGTGCCGATGATTGCCGCCGGGCGGTGCGCCAGCAGGTCAAGGAGGGCGCCGACCTGATCAAGATCACGGCTACGGGCGGTGTCTTGTCCAACACCCGCGCGGGCCTCGGCCAGCAATTCACCAGCGAGGAACTGGAAGCCATCGTCGAGACTGCCGCCAGCATGGGCCGCTATGTCACCGCCCACGCCCATGGCAAGGACGGCATCGACGCGGCGCTGCGCGCGGGTGTGCGCTCCATCGAGCACGGCACCTATCTCGACGCGGAGACGGTCCGGCTGTTCAGGCGCAATGACGCTGTGCTCGTGCCGACCGTCCTGGCCGGCGTCACGGTGACCGGCTGGACCGAGGAGCCCTGGTTGCCACCGGCCTCGCGTGAGAAAGCCGCCGAGGTCGGCCCGCGCATGCTCGACATGCTGCGCCTGGCGAAGGAGGGCGGCGTGCGCGTCGCCTATGGAACCGATACCGGCGTCTCCAGGCATGGCGAGAATGCCCGGGAGTTCGCGCTCATGGTGGAGGCCGATTTCACGCCTGAGGAAGCGATCCGCTCCGCCACCGTGATTGCGGCAGACCATCTGGAGATGGGCGAGGAGATTGGCAGCCTGGAGGTCGGCAAGTATGCCGACATCATCGCCGTCGATGCCGACCCGCTGGAGGATGTGACCGCTCTGGAGGATGTCGACTTCGTGATGTTCGGCGGCGAGGTTCACCTGAATGGATTTGACGACTGAACGCCCGCTCGGTGAATCAACTGATCCGCGAAGGGCTTTGACTTACGGGCCCAAATCCGCCCATCTGGAACGCAGATTGGTCGGGAGGGTCCGGTGATGATCAGGTTCAATCGCAGTTTTTCCGCGCTGTCGCTTGCCGGGGCAGGGGTGCTCTTCTTGTCCGCCTGCGCGGGCGAGTCGGACACGTCCGCCACTGGTGCCGGCGCGCAGAACCTCGCCGCCGGTGATGAATGCGTGCCGATCCCCGATGGTTATTACGCCTACCAGAACGAGGCCGACCAGTTCACCCAGGTCACCTTCATCGAGGGGGCGACCTACACCGTGAGAGACGGCCAGATCGTGCTTGTGACCGGGGAGGCGACCCCTCAGCCAGCGCCCGCGCCCCAGCCTGAGCCTGAAAACCTGACCGGTCAGGCGCTCGCCAATTCGATTGCCGAGCGCTTCCCGGCCATGGGCTTCGACTGGATGGGCCTCGACATAAAGGGCGGCATCGCCACGCTGACCGGCACGGCCCCGACACGCGAGGCCAAGCTCGACGGCTACCGCGCGGGCGAGGAGATGATCCGCAATGTCGCCGATGAGCGCATTCGCATTGTGGCGGACGCCATCGCTGTCGAGGGCGGAGACGCCGGGGTCGGGGCGGCGCTCGCTGCGCTGGGCGATGATCTCGATCTCGAGACCTGCCAGGCGGCGTTCATCGAGACGATGCAGGGCCGCAACATCGAGTTTCCCGAGGATTCCGGTGCCATCGATCCCGTCAGCGCCGGTCTGCTGGATGCGCTCACCGGCATCGCCATTCGCTGCACCGAGGAAGCCGGCCTCGTCATCGAGATTGGAGGTCACACCGACGTGATGGGCTCGGCGGATTATAACGAGACCCTGTCGACAGAGCGCGCCGAGGCGGTGCGCAACTATCTTGTCCGCAAGGGCGTCGATGGCGAAGCCCTCATCGCCATCGGTTATGGCGAGACCCAGCCGCTGGACCTTGCCAACACGCCCGAGGCCAATGCGCGCAACCGGCGCACCGAGTTCCGTTTGAAGCGCCGCTAACGCTTTCGCCGGTGCGGCCTTCGCCGCGGCGCCGGCTTCCGCGCGCTCCGGCCCTCGGTCTCCATGCCGAGCCTTGAGCGCCAGTCGCCTTCGGGCACTTCCTCCACCGCGCCTGGCTGCAGCTTGCCAAGCTCGAAGGGGCCGTAGCTGACGCGTATCAGGCGGTTGACCATGAGCCCGACGG
>CAZXWB010000069.1:0-9020 GCA_964644395.1 uncultured Hyphomonadaceae bacterium
ATGACCAGTTCCCGCTGGCGATCGGCCGGCGCGGGCAGAATGTGCGCCTCGCCTCCCAGCTCACCGGCTGGCAGATCGACCTGATGACCGAAACCCAGGATTCCGAGCGTTACCAGAAGGACTTCGCCGAGCGCACGGCGCTGTTCATGAAGGCGCTCGACTCCGACGAGACCCTGGCCCAGCTGCTGGCGTCTGAGGGCTTCGAGACGGTGGAGGAAATTGCCTATGTGGAGCCTGACGACCTCGCGGTGATCGAGGGCTTCGACGAGGAAATCGCCGAGGAGCTCCAGACCCGCGCGCGCGAATTCCTCGACCGCCTGGCCCAGGAGCAGGACGACAAGCGCCGTGAACTGGGCGTCGAGGACGATGTCGTGGAGATCGAAGGCGTGACGCCGCGCCTGGCGGTGGCTTTGGGCGAAGAGGGCCTGAAAACCGTCGACGATGTGGCGGGCCTCGTGCCGGATGACCTCACCGGCTGGCGCGAGACGGGCAAGGACAACAAGCCGGTCTTCCAGGCAGGGCTGTTGCCCAAGGGCGAGATTTCGCGCGACGATGCCGAACTCCTGGTCATGCGGGCGCGAGTGAAGGCCGGTTGGATCGAGGAAACCGCGCTCGAAGAGCTGGAGGCCCGCTTTGCCGCCGAAACCCTGGGCGAAGAACTGGAGCTCTCCGAAGAGGAAAAGGCGCTGCTGGCGCTGGGTGAGCTCGATGATCTCGAGAATGCCGAGGGCGAAAGTGCCGAGGAAGCGGTCGAGGCCGGAGATGACCTCGCCGACATGGAGTTTTCCGAGGAAGAACTGGCCGCGGTCGAGCTGATGGAGGGCGATGAGGATGACGACGCCCAAAACCAGACATGAACACGCTGCCGACGACATAGGACCCGCCGCGGATGGCCAGCGCCGCGGGGGCCGCGCGCCCGATGCCAACCCCCTGCGCCGCTGCGTCGGCACGGGAGAAACTCAGCCGCAATCCCGCCTGGTCCGCTTTGTCCGCGGGCCCGACGGCGCCCTGGTGCCCGACTTGCTGGAGCGCCTGCCGGGCCGGGGCGTCTGGGTCACCGCGGAGCGCGGCGCCGTGGAACTCGCGGTGAAGAAGGGCGGTTTCGCGCGCGGCCTGAAGGCGAGGGTCAGCGTGCCCGACGGCCTTGCCGACCGCGTCGAGGGCCTGCTCGTCAAGCGCTGCCAGGACCTGATCGGGCTGGCGCGCAAGGCGTCCATGGCGGTGATGGGGGCCGACAAGGTGGCCGCGGAGATCGAGCGACAGCCGCCTGGCTGGGTGCTGGAGGCCGCCGACGGCGCAGGCGATGGACGCCAGAGGGTGTTTTCGCGGGTCAGGACCCTATATGGTTCAGACACACTCCGCGTGGCGGGCGCGCTGACGTCTGCTGAATTGGGCATGGCCTTCGGGCGTTCTCATGTGGTACATGCCCTGTTAAAGCGCGGGCGATTTGCGAAACTCTGGGCACGGGACTACGTGCGACTGACGGGTTTCCGCGAAGCGCCGGAAGAGACTTGGCTCTCCGGGAGACAACGGTGATGTCAGGATCTGCCCCGCGGGGGCAGGTGAGCATCTATTGATACTGGTGGTTGATGAGCGACACGAAAGAGACTGACACGAACAAATCCGGCGGCCGCAAGCCGCTGACGACACGCAGCTCTTCCTCCGGCACGGTGAGGCAGAGCTTCAGCCATGGCCGCACGAAAAGCGTTGTCGTCGAGAAGAAGAAGAAGCGTGTCGTCACGCAGGGCGGCAAGACCGCCGCACCGAGTGGCAAGTCTGATGCCGCCGCCAAGGGGCCGCGTCCCGCCAGCGGCGGGGCCCCGTCGAAGCTCGCCGAGGCGGCCAAGAAGCTCGGCATCACCGAGGCAGAGCTCCGCGCCCGCCAGGAAGTGCTGCGCAAGCGTCGCGAAATGGAGCAGGCGCGCGAGGCCGATGCGAAGAAGAAGGAAGCCGCCCGCGAGCGCCTGAAGGAGGAGCAGGAACGCCAGCTCCGCGAAACCCGTGAGCGGGAGGAGGCTGAGGCCCGCCGCAAGGCTGAAGAGGAAGCCCAGCGCAAGGTCGAAGAGGAAGCGCGACAAAGTGCCCAGGCCGGAAAGCCGGCCCGCAAGGGTGCGGGGCGCGAGGCACCGGCCGCCGATCCGGTGGCCGCCCAGCCGGAGGGGCCGCTGAACGCCCTTGGTGGCCGGGTCAAGAAGGCCAAGGAACGCCCCGAAAACGAGACCCGCGCACCGGCGTCCAAGCCGCGTGCGGAGCCGCGCACCCGCGGCAAGCTGACCATCAATTCTGTCCTCGACGACGAGGATGGTGGTCGCCAGCGTTCGCTCGCCTCGGTGAAGCGTGCGCGTGAGCGCGAGCGCGAGCGTCGCCAGGGCGGTGGCCAGCAGGCCGAGAAGACCTCGCGGGAGGTCAAACTCCCCGAGACCATTACGGTGCAGGAACTCGCCAACCGCATGAAGGAACGTGTCGCCGCCGTGGTGAAGTTCATGTTCCAGCAGGGCGAGCCTGTGCGCGCCAACGACATTCTTGATGTCGACACCGCCGAGCTGATTATTGACGAGTTTGGCCACACCGCGAAACGGGTGTCCGATGCCGACGTGGAAATCGGCCTCGAGGGCGAGGAGGACGATCCCAAGGATCTCAAGCCCCGCCCGCCGGTCGTCACCATCATGGGCCATGTGGACCACGGCAAGACGTCGCTTCTGGATGCCCTGCGCGAGACTGACGTGGTCGCTGGCGAGGCCGGTGGGATCACCCAGCACATCGGTGCCTACCAGGTGAAGCTGCCGTCGGGCGACCGCATTTCCTTTTTGGACACGCCAGGCCACGCAGCTTTCTCCGCCATGCGTTCGCGCGGTGCCAATGTCACCGATATTGTCATCCTCGTGGTCGCCGCCGATGACGGCGTGATGCCCCAGACCATCGAAGCGATCAGTCACGCCAAGGCCGCAGAGGTGCCGATCATCGTGGCGGTCAACAAGACCGACAAGCCCGATGCCGAACCGCAAAAGGTGCTCACCGAACTCCTGCAGCACGACATTCAGGTCGAGGCCATGGGCGGTGAGGTTCAGGCCGTGGAGGTCTCCGCCCTTAAGAGGAAGGGACTCGAAGAGCTCACCGAGGCGATCACGCTGCAGGCGGAACTGCTCGAACTGAAGGCCAATCCGGACCGCCCCGCCGACGGCCTCGTGATCGAGAGCCAGCTCGACAAGGGCCGTGGCGCGGTGGCCACCGTGCTCGTCCAGCGCGGGACGCTCAAGCGCGGCGATATCGTCGTGGCGGGTAGCCAGTGGGGCAAGGTCCGCGCGCTGGTGAACGAGCGTGGCCAGCAGGTGAAGGAGGCCGCGCCGGCCCTGCCGGTGGAGGTGCTCGGCCTGGACGGTGCGCCCGATCCCGGCGACCAGTTCGTCGTCGTTGAGACCGAGGCCCGCGCCCGCGAGATCACCGAATATCGCGACCGCGTGAAGCGCGAAAAGGCGGGGGCAAGCCCGACGGCGCGTGCCTCGCTGGAGCAGTTGCTGACCAAGCTCAAGGATGGCAGCGCCGAGGCCGAGGAGCTTCCGGTGGTGCTCAAGGGTGACGTGCAGGGCTCGGTCGAGGCGATTTCCCAGTCGCTTGACAAGATTTCCACCGATGAGGTCCGCGCCCGTGTTATCCACGGCGCCGTCGGCGGCATTTCGGAATCTGACGTGCTGCTGGCCCAGTCCTCGGGCGCGCCGATCTTTGCGTTCAATGTCCGCGCCAACAAGCAGGCACGGGAGCTGGCCGAACGCGAGGGCGTGGAGATCCGGTATTATTCGATCATCTACGAGCTGCTCGATGATGTGAAGGACACGCTTTCAGGCATGCTGGCGCCGGAGAAGCGCGAAACCTTCATCGGCTATGCCGATATCCTGGAAGTGTTCAACATTTCCAAGGTCGGCAAGGTGGCCGGTTGCCGGGTCACCGAGGGCGTGGTCAAGCGTGGCTGCGGCGTGCGCCTGCTGCGTGACGATGTCGTTATCCATGAGGGCCGGCTGAAGACGCTCAAGCGCTTCAAGGACGAAGTGCCGGAGGTCACCAGCGGCATGGAATGCGGCATGGCGTTCGAGAAGTATGACGACATGCGTGTCGGCGACCGGATCGAATGTTTCGAGGTCGAGGAGATCCAGCGCAAGCTGGACTGACGTTGGCCGGGGCTGGCTGATCGGGAGTCAGGCGCTGGTGAATCGTCTGTGAGCTGCCAATCATCTGCGCCGGGGCCTTGAGCTTGACCCTTCGATCGTGTTCACAGGGCGACATGCCAATACACACGCCCCGGCCTTGCGGGAGGCGGGCCGCCTGCGCGGCCTCTGGGGCAAGATTTCTCCGGCTGCGGCCGGATGAGGAGCGGCGAGAATGGTCGAAGGGGAAGGGGCCTCACCGGATGCCCTTGAGGTACGTTTTCAATGGAGCCTGAAGGCGATAGAGCGGGCAGCGCGTTATGTGACCGGCCTCGCCCGTCCCCACGGCGCGATTGCGTGGCGGGCAATTATTGTCCTGCTGGTCGGCGCCGGCGCACTGCTGACGGCGAAATTCCTGTCCAG
Organism: uncultured Hyphomonadaceae bacterium; assembly: GCA_964644395.1. Taxonomy (GTDB): domain Bacteria; phylum Pseudomonadota; class Alphaproteobacteria; order Caulobacterales; family Hyphomonadaceae; genus JBGSUF01. The sequence continues at coordinate 4,563 of CAZXWB010000069.1, forward strand.
CGACGCCTCCTGGCTGGGCATCGCCTATGTTGCGGTTACGGCGCTGGTGGTGGCGGGGGGCTCGCTCTGGGTCCTGACCCAGGCGGAGGGCCTGCAGCGCGCACGCAGGGCGGAAAAGGACTATCGCCGGATCGACTGGTCCACGGTCACCATCGGCCATGAGGGCGTATTCCTGCGCACCGAGACCCGCGACGAGTTCCTGTCATGGTTCGGGGTCAAGCGGGTCCACGACGCCGACGGGTTGATCTATTTCGAGCACGACAGGCTCATGGGCATTGCCGTGCCCGACATCGCCTTTGCCGACCGCAGGGAGCGCGCCTTCTTCCTTGAAACGGCACGGCAGTTCTACGCCTCGCGCAGCCAGTCTGTCGGCCCGGCGGGCCCGCGCGACGTTTTCGTCGAAGACATGCCGCCACCTTCACGGCTGCACTGACCCGATGAAAGTCTCGGGGAAGCTGTCGGAAAAGGAGGTCAAGCACGTCCTCAATGCCAAGCGTGGCGCCACGATCGGGCCCACCACAATCTACTATGCCGGCGTGACGGCGCCGATCATTTCCGCCGGCATGGCGATCTTTTCGAAGACGGCGCTGGAATCGGCGGGCCTCGCCCTGCCCTGGGCCTATCTGGCCTCCTCAATCATTGCTGCCTTCGCCGGTATCTCCTGGTATCTCATCTTCATGCGCTGGGCCTCGCGCGAGCGGCTCGGCCGCGACGGGGAAACCGAGCTGGCCACGCAGGTGGAACTGACCGAGCTCGGCCTCATCATGCGCCGCGGCGCCGTGGAAACCCACATTGCAGAGGACGCCGTGGCGGGCATTGAAGAGCTGAAGCGCCACGTCCATGTCACCATCATCGGCGGGCCAGACATCATCCTGCCCCACCACTGGTTTGCCGGCGAAGACGCACGCGCCGCCTTCGTGGAGGCCGTCGAGACGCTGGCTGGAAGGGGAAACGGGGATTGAGCATGCGCCGCCAGGACCACGGAGCCGGACCGAGCCAGCGCCAGCTGCGCGCCGGCGAGCTCGTGCGCCATGCGCTGGTGGACATCCTGGCGCGCGAGGACCTGCGTGATCCGGCCCTGCAGGGCGTTTCGGTGACGATTGGCGAGGTGCGCTGCTCGCCCGACCTGAAACACGCCACAGTGTTCTGCGCGCCGCTCGGCGGGGGTGACGAGCAGGCCCTGGCGGAGGGCCTGAACCGGGCAGCCGGGTTCCTGCGCGGGCGCCTGGGGCGCGAAATCGACATGAAATTCACCCCACAGCTGCATTTTCAGGCCGATACGAGCTATGACGAGGCCAGCGAAATGGATGCGCTGCTGGACAGCGAGGCAGTGCGTCGCGACCTTGACGAGGATTGAGGGGTCAATGGGCCCGACAAGCCGTTGACGGCGCGCCGAATTGGTGTTCTTTATATGTTCCAGATCTGGGAGAGCGGAATGCGGGGGTTCTTCGTTGCGATCATCCTTCTTGTGTCTGCGGCCTGCGCGGCGCCCGGCATGACCGGCCCTCAGGTGGAGCAAGGCGGCCAGCCCCTCGTGATCGCCCATCGCGGCGCCAGCGGCGAGCGGCCCGAGCACACGCTGGAGGCCTACCGGCTCGCCATCGTCCGGGGTGCCGATTTCATCGAGCCCGATCTTGTCATGACGAAGGACGGGATCCTGGTGGCGCGCCACGATCCCTGGCTGTCGGATTCCACCGATGTCGCCGACCGGCCCGAATTCGCTGACCGGCGTCGCACGGTGACGGGGCCCGACGGCCGGGCCGTGACTGACTGGTTTGCCTGGGATTTCACGCTCGAGGAACTGAAGACGCTTCGTGCGCGGCAGGTCAGGGCAGGTCGCTCGACGGATTATGACGACCGGTTCGACGTGCCGACCTTTGCGGAAATCATCGCACTCGCAGACGCCGAGGGCGCGCGCACGGGACGAACGATCGGGCTCTATCCGGAGACCAAGTGGCCGGTGGAGCATGCCGCGCGGGGCCTCGACATGGAGGGGGCGCTTGTCAGCGCACTTGCAGCGGCCGGGCTCACCGGGGCCAACGCGCCGGTCTATGTCCAGAGCTTTGAACCGGAGATCCTGAAACGACTCGACAAGCGGATCGACACGCCGCTCGTCCAGCTTGTCTTTCCACCGGACTGGGCCTTCGGCACGCCGGCGAACATCGCCTTAGAGACCCTCGCCGCCTATGCCGATGGTGTGGGGCCCTACAAGGCGCTGATGATCGACCCGGCCACGGGGGCCGCCACCGATTATGGTGCGCGCGCCCGGGCGCTCGGGCTCGAGGTTCATGCCTGGACCTTCCGCAATGATGACCTCCCCGACTGGGCGGGCAGCGCCGCTGAGGAGATCGAGGCGGTGCTTGCGGCCGGTGCGACGGGCTTCTTCACCGATTTCCCGGCGACCGGCGTCGCGGTGCGTGACCGCCTGGGTCCGTCGGATTAGCGGAAGGGGCCGGCGGGCAGGCTTTCGGCGCCCGCCATTCCAGCTGCCAGATCAGGGGCTGGGCAAAGGCCGAGACCGGCGCATTGACCGGAAGCCCGGCGCGGCGCAGCCGGTCGGCGGTCCACTGGTTGCAGGTGCGAAGGAGATGGTAGGAGGAGGTGGCGCGGTAGAAGGCCGACCGTCCGGGAAAGAATCCACCGGTCAGTCGCACCGGTTGTCCGCTGGCCGTGCGGGCCAGTTCCGCGGAGATGTCGCCTGCAATGATGTCGAGGCCAGCGGTGGACACCGCCAGGGGCACGGCATGGTCCAGGAAATAGGCGTCGGGGCGGGTTTCGAGGGCGACGATGTGCAGGACCGTCGGCGTGGGCGGCACCATGGCCGAAACCGCCCGGGACAGGTTCGGCCCCTTCCGGTAGAAGCCCTCATCGCCCCAGCCCACCACGAACCACCGTGCTGCTGGCCATTCCCGCCGCAAGGCACCGTCGGCGGGAAAGGCGTCGGCCGGCAGGTAGAGATTGGTGTGCCAGTCATTGCTCGCCACGGCGATCATCACGCAGTCGCCAGGTGCGGCCGGCGGCGCCTGCGGCCGCGGATTGAGGGCCCAGAGCGCCGTCACCAGCAGGCCAAACAGGAACAGAGGAGTCCTCAAACGCTTCAAACCACCCTCCCCGCGCGGGTCCTTCGCCTGACAGCTTGCCGCCGCCATACGGCATCTTTCAGGCAGCCTCCACTGAGAGCGCTGATCCGCCAACTTGACGGGATCGCCAGACCCGATTAGCCGAACGCCCTAAAGCGCCGGTCTTTCGTCTCGCTACAGACCGTCGCTTTACATGCTTGTTTTGGCGCAACTATCCGTTCGCAAACGATTCCGTTTGCTCCGAAGTTGCTTTAATCCGCATGAGCCGGGTTCGAGCCCCGGCCATACATCCCCGAAGGTTTCCCATGGCACGCCAGCGCAAGAAGAAGGGTGATCCGGTCCACGGGTGGCTCAACCTGTTCAAGCCCCTCGACATGACGTCCACCCAGGCTGTCGCGGCGTGCAAGCGCATGTTCAACGCCCAGAAGGTGGGCCATGGCGGCACGCTCGATCCGCTGGCCGACGGCATCCTGCCGCTGGCGTTCGGCGAGGCGACGAAGACGGTCCAGTATGCCATGGACGCCGAAAAGGAATACGCCTTCACCATTTGCTGGGGCGTCTCGACCGCGAGCCAGGACGCCGAGGGCGAGGTGGTGGCGACCTCCGATGTGCGTCCCTCGCAAAGTGCCATCGAGGCCGCGCTCGGCGCTTTCCTTGGCACGATCCGGCAGGTCCCGCCGAAGTACTCCGCCGTCAAGGTGGACGGCGCGCGGGCGTATGACCTGGCCCGGGACGGCGAGGCTTTCGAACTCGAGGGCCGCGAAGTCGAGGTGTTCGAAGCCGAACTCGTCGCGCGTGTGGATGACGACCATGCCCGCTTCCGCATGGTGACGGGCAAGGGTTTCTATATCCGGGCGCTGGTGCGCGACCTCGCCCAGGCGCTCGGCACCGAGGGCCATGTGGTGCAGCTGCGGCGCACCCGCGTGGGGCCGTTTGCAGAGGGCGATGCGATTTCGCTGGAAAAACTCGGGCAAATGGCGCATAAGGAGGACTTGCTGGCATCGCTGATGCCCCTCGAGACAGCGCTGGACGACATCCCGGTGCTGGACATTGGCGGGGATGATGCCGGCAAGCTCAGGCAGGGGCGCGATATCGTCCTTTTGCCGCACATCGTCGAAGCATGGCGAACCGAGCGTACGCGCCTCCAGGGCGAGGCGTCGGACGATCGTCTCGCATTGGCGATGTCCGGTGATGTGGCGATTGCCCTTGGCGAGGTCCGCGCAGGACGGTTCAGCCCGGCCCGCGTTTTCCAGTTGTAATCAGGACGGGGCCAGTGGCGCCGCCCGGCAGACGAAAGAAAGTGACACGATGTCGATTACGCCGGCCAAGAAGGCTGAACTCATGAAGAAATTCGCCCAGACCGAGGGCGATACCGGAA
>CAZXWB010000070.1:0-8905 GCA_964644395.1 uncultured Hyphomonadaceae bacterium
CGTAAGAGGCTCGCGCGCTTCGGTCAGTCATGTCTATATATGTGGACAGACCAATTCCAGTCGATTATCACCAACACACTGCGAAAAAGTACGTCATGCAGAGTTTGGGAGAAGACGACATGGGTGAGGTGAACGGGTCACGCCGCAGTTTCTTGAAATCCGGAGCCACTATTGCTGCGCTCGGAGTGGCTGCCGGTTGTGCAACGACTTCGGCTCAGGTTCTCGGTGCGAATGAGAGATTGAACGTGGCCGTGATGGGCGTGCGCTCTCGCGGCAAGGCGCTCATTTTCGGGTTTGCGAAGATGGGGGCGCGGGTCACGCATATCATCGATGTCGACACGCGGGTGCTCGACGAGGTCTCCGGCGAAATGGTCGCCAAGGGTCTGCCTTCCCCGAAGCTTGAGCGCGACGTTCGCAAAGCAATTGAGGACAAGGACCTCGATGCCCTGGTCATCGCTGCGCCAGACCATTGGCACGCCCCCGCTGCAATCATGGCGCTGGCGGCTGGCAAGCATGTCTATCTGGAAAAGCCGAGCAGCCACAGCCCGCGCGAGGACGAGCTCCTCATCACCGCGCAGGAGAAGTACGGCAAGGTCGTACAGATGGGCAACCAGCAGCGTTCGGCGCCGGAATCGATCGAGCTGATGACGCGCATCGGCGAGGGTGAGATCGGCGAGATCTACCAGGCGGAGACATGGTACGCGAACAATCGCGGTTCGATCGGCAATGGTACGAAGATGCCGGCACCGAACTGGCTCGACTGGGAGCTCTGGCAGGGGCCGGCGCCGCGCAGGGACTACCAGGACAATCTGGTGCATTACAATTGGCACTGGTTCTGGCACTGGGGCACCGGCGAGACCTGCAACAATGCCGCCCATGAACTCGACATCGCCCGCTGGGCCATGGGGCTGACGCACCCGATCCGGGTCAGTGCCGATGGCTCGCGCCGGTTTCACACCGGTGACGACTGGGAAATGTATGACACGATGGAACTCAAGCTCGATTATGAGGGTGACAGGTCCATCAGCTGGTCAGGCCACAGCTGCAACAAGGCCCCGACTTTCGGGCGCACACGTGGCACCCAGCTACTCGGCACGAAGGGCTGGGCGATCGTCGACCGCTCCGGCTACGAAATCTACAATCCGGCGGGAGAGCGGGTTGGCGAACGCAAGCGCGAAGCAACCAGCGCGGCCAGCAGCGCCGACCTGATCGGTGCCGATGAACTGACCGACCTTCACATCGGCAATTTCATCGACACGGTGCGCGGCAAGGCCGTCCGGCAGGCATCCCCGATCCAGGACGGCGCGGTCAGCACGCTGATGTGTCACCTCGGCAATCTGGCCTACCGCACCGACGGCCAGCTCCGGATCGACCCCGAAAGCGGGCGTCCGATGTCGGACCGCGCCATGGCCCTCTGGGCGCGGGAGTATCACGAGGGCTGGGCGCCTGAAGGCGCCTGATCGGGCGGGGTCGATAACAAGAAACATCCGGGAGAATGAAGCGATGAAAACACTTGTGATGGGCACCGCGATCATGGGCCTTGCAGCATGCATGATGCCCTCGACCGCCCAGGAAGACGGCCCCGATGCCGACGGATGGACGTCGCTGTTCGACGGCGAAAGCCTTGATGGCTGGCGCTCGTCCGGCGGCAACGCCACCTTTGAAGTCGTGGATGGTGCCATCGTCGGCACCGCCGTTCCAACGGGGCCGAACACCTTCCTCGTCTCCGAGCAGAGCTTCGACGATTTCATCCTTGAACTCGAACTCAAGATCGACGGCCGGCTCAATTCCGGGGTGATCTTCCGCGGCGCAGAGGACCCCGCACGCGATGGCCGCGTCATGGGTTATCAGGCTGAGGCGGACCCGACCGAGCGCCGTTTCAGCGGAGGTATTTTCGAGGAGGCCCTGCGTGGCTGGCTTTATCCGCTCACGCGCAATCCCGATTGCCAGGCCGCCTTCAAGACCGATGACTGGAACGCCTACCGGATCGAGGCGATCGACAATGACATCCGCACCTTCCTCAATGGCGTTCCCTGCGCACGCCTGATCGACGCCGGCGGTCGCAGCGAAGGTTTCATCGGCCTGCAGGTGCATGGCGTGGAACGCGGATACAATGGTTCGCCGGGCGAGACCGCTTCATTCCGCAACATCCGAATCAAGACCGACAATCTCGACGGCGCCCGGACCGAGATGCCCGACAGTGTCGCCGAAATCAGCTATCTCAAGAACGAACTGACCGACTTTGAGAAGGCCCAGGGCTGGAAGCTGCTCTTCGATGGCGAGACCACCGACGGCTGGGTCTCGGCGCGGGGCGACACGTTTCCGGAGCGCGGCTGGACCGTTGAGGACGGTCACCTCATCGTCCTGAAAGGCGATGGCGGCGAAAGCACCAATGGCGGTGACATCATCACCACCGAAGACTTCAACGAGTTCGAGCTGATGGTGGATTTCAACATCACCGAAGGCGCAAACAGCGGTATCAAGTATTTCGTCGACCCGGACCTGCTGCAGGGCGAAGGCTCGGCCATCGGGCTGGAATTCCAGATCCTCGACGATGAACGCCACCCCGATGCCAAGCAGGGCGTCGCCGGCAATCGAACGGTGGGCTCGCTCTACGATCTCATTGCGGCCTACAATTTCGCCGAGCCGAACCGGACCCGCAAGCGGGTTAACCCGCCGGGTGAATGGAACCGCGCGCGGATTGTCGTGAAGGGTGACAGGGTCGAGCACTGGCTGAACGACTTCAAGGTCGTGGAATACACCCGCGGTTCGCAGATGTACCGCGCGCTCGTCGCCTACTCGAAATACGCCAAATGGGACAAATTCGGCGAGTGGGAAAGCGGCCCGATCCTCCTGCAGGACCATGGCGACCGCGTGCTGTTCAAGAACATCAAGATCCGGGACCTGTCCGACGGATAGGAGCTGGCATGCCCAAAGCGACAGCACCGAGCTATGAGCATGTGATGGACCGGCGGCGATTCCTGATCGCTGCCGGTGCGTGTTTTCCCGTGGTATCTCTGGCGGGGTGCGGCGACAGCGACGCCGTTGCGGAGGTCGAGCCCTTTCGCGAAGATGGTGTGTTCTTCGATGCGGCCGCCCTCTCCATGGTGGACGTTGTCGCAGACATCATGATCCCGGAGACCGACACGCCCGGTGCGCGCGCCGTCGATGCGGCGGGTTTCGCCGATGGGATGATGGCAGGCTGGGCGCGAGAGGACACGAGGGCCGAGGTGAGATCGGCTTTGGAATGGCTGGAGGCAGAGGCCCGTGCAAGCCAGGGCCGTTCGTTTCTGGCGCTTGAATCGGTTGAACAGTTTGCCCTTGTTGAAAGGCTCGATCGGGCCGCGTTCACGCGCGATCATGTGCCGGCGGAGGTGGCAGCGGGCCACCGCGCACTGAAGCAGGTCATCTACACCGGCTATTATCTCTCCGAAACCGGAGCGACACGGGAGCTGCAGTACGAGCACGTCCCCGGCGGCTTTCGCGGCTGCATGCCGCTAAAGAAGATCGGTCGCACATGGGCGGCCTGAGATTAACTTGGCCTGACCAATTTCCATTATATTGTATAATCCATGAGTGAGGAATTCGACGCCATCGTGATCGGGTCAGGCGTGACGGGCGGCCTGGCCGCGAAGGAATTGTGCGAAAAGGGCCTGAAGACGCTCATGCTGGAACGCGGGCGCAATCTGGAGCATCAGGGCCCGGACTATCTCGATGGCCTGATGCCCTGGGAGCGCACCTATCACGGCGAGGACCCCGAATGGTACACGGAGCGCCATCCTCATCTTAAGCAGTATTTCGCCAATCCCGATGCGCTCGACTGGTTCGTGACCGAGGACATGCAGCCCTACTCGGTGGAGCCAGGCACAAGCTTCAACTGGATCCGCACCTACAATCTTGGCGGGCGGTCCATGTTCTGGTCTCGGAAGACATTCCGGATGTCCGAGGCGGACTTACAGTCAAACGCCCGCGACGGTCACGGCGTGCCCTGGCCGATCGAGTATGACGACCTGAAGCCCTGGTACGAGTATGTCGAGCGCTTCATGGGCGTCTCGGGTGATGAGGATGGGATCGACACGCTGCCCGATTGCGTGGTTCAGCCGGGTTTCGAACTTACCTGCGCTGAACGCGCTTTCCGCGACACCGTCGAGGCAGAGTTTCCCGGACGCCGTGTGGTCATCAGCCGCGTGGCCAATCTGACCGCGCCGACAGATGCGCAAATGGCGCTTGGGCGCGGCCAGTGCCAGGCGCGCAATATCTGCCGCAATGGCTGCAGCTACGGGGCGTATTATTCGACACAAAGCGCCGCTCTTCCCGCCGCCAGGCAGACGGGCAATCTCACGGTTCTCAACGATTCCATTGTCAGTCGTCTGATCACCGATCCGGACACTGGACGCGTGAGCGCCGTTGAAGTGATCGATGCGAACACCAAGCAAGTCCGCCGGTACGCCTCGCGCATTGTTTTCCTCAATGCATCTGCCGTGGCCTCCGCGCAGATTCTTCTGAACTCTGCATCGGAGGCCGCGCCCGAAGGCGTCGCCAACCAGTCCGGCGTCGTCGGGCGCTATCTGAACGACCATTGCGGCGGCATTCGCGTGCACGGCACGACAAGCCGGTTTTCCGACCAATACCATTCCGGGCGCCGGCCAACGGGGTTCTATGTTCCGCGCTACCGCAATTTCCTTGAGCCCGGCGAGGGCTATCTGCGCGGTTTCGGTTTCCAGGGCAGCGCGATGCGGACGGGCTGGCGGCGAGGGGCCGGGCAGGCGGGGCTCGGCGCGGAGGCCAAGCACGCCATGCGCACACCCGGACCCTGGTCAATTCGCCTGACGATGTTTGGCGAGAGCCTGCCAAGTTATGCGAACCGCATGACGCTTCACCCCACACGAAAGGACAATTGGGGCATGCCGCTCCTTCACTTCAACGCCCGACACGGTGACAATGAAGCCCGGATGATGGAGGAAGCCGCGCGCGACGGTGTTGCCATGCTGAAGGCTGCCGGCTTCGAGGACATCGAGGTCGACCGCAATGAGGAACCCTTGGGCAACAAGATCCACGAATTCGGCACAGTGGTCATGGGGGCCGATCAAGCGGTCTCGGCCCTGAATGCCTTCAACCAGGCCCATACCTGCGACAACCTCTTTGTGACCGATGGGGCCTGCATGCCGTCTGCTGGCTGCCAGAACCCCTCGCTCACCTATATGGCGTTGACCGCGCGTGCGGCCGATTATGCCGTCGGTCTGATGAGGGAGGGCAGGATCTGATGGCCCATTGGCGCGCCGTTGCGTGCGGACGGCTTTTGTCCTGATCGCGGTTTTCCAGCCTCCGGCCCGGGCTCAGGCGAGCCCGTTTCGTCTCGCCAGCTAATCGATCGCGGGAAACTTCCCAGGAGCGCGATCGATTCTCACCTCAGTGATAAGATGCTGCAGGCTGGTGGACGGTGTGTACTGAAATGATCACTTTGCGGATAGGCTTACCATCCATCGAATTGGTTAGACCAAGGTGCAGCGTCGATTCTTTCGCAGCTGGATCTGATGCGTTCGATCACGAGCCCCTCGCCAAGCATGCAAAGAGTGCCGGTGCCCATTTCGCCACATTCTGCTTGAGGTGATGGTGGCACTTCTCGTCGGTTAGAAAAGACGAGCCGACCGGTGTGTTCAATGTGGCATTTACGCAACGGTAAGTCAGGCAAGAAAAGCTGGTAAGGCCAGTTGCTTGACTTTGGCCTTACTTCTGGACAAGGTCGAGCGTGAAGGGACCGACAGAGCGTCCCAAGGGAGGAAATCTTGAAGCTTTCACCATTCCGCAGTGCTCTCTTTTCCGTTTCAGTCGTATCGCTCATGGCCGGTGGCGCCCTCGGAGCTGCCCATGCGCAGGCCGTGTCAGGCGACATCACGCGGGAGGACGGCGCGAGCTTCGGCGGCGTAACCGTTTCGATCCCGACACTCGGCGTTTCGACCACCACCGCGGCTGACGGCTCGTATCGGCTGAACAATGTCCCGGCGGGAACTTACGAGATCGAGATTTCTTATCTCGGTGAGGTGCTCGACACCCGAAACATCACTGTCGAGGCTTCGGGTGCCAATCTGTCGGTGAACCTTGACGAGCGCACCTTTGACACCGTCATCGTGACCGGACGTCGCGGTGCGATCCAGAGCGCTGCCGCACTTGAGCGCGCCGCCGACGAACTCAAGTCGATCGTGACATCCGATGATATCGGACAGTTTGGTGACCCCACTGTTGCCGAATCTCTCCAGCGCATCCCGGGCGTTTCGATCAATCGCAGCCAGGGAGAAGGTCAGCAGGTCTCCGTCCGCGGCTTGCCGACCGAGTTTGCCACCGTGACGGTTGATGGTGCCCGGCTCGGTACCAGCGACCCCGAGATCAATTCCACCAATCTGGACTTCTTTTCTGCCGACAATCTGTCCCAGATCGAAGTCACCAAGACCCTGACGCCCGAGCAGGACGCCGACGCCATTGCCGGCTCCATCGATCTGAAGACCGTTTCCGCTTTTGGGAAGGGACGCGACTCCTTTGGCGGGCGTGTCGAGTACGGCTACCAGGAAAAGGCGGAAGCCTGGAACCCGAGGGTCTCCGGCCAATTCACCGAAATCATGGATACCGACAATGGCCGCATCGGCTTTGCCGCCAGCGTAGACTGGCAACAACGCGAATCGATCACGGACGAGGCATCGATTGGTGATGGCCTGAACTTCTTCACACGGGAAGAGTATGAAGATGACGGCGAACTCGAGCAGGAGTTCTTCCAGGATGGCGATGTCGATGACTGTTCCGATGATCAGGAAGGCGGCGCGATCCTCGAGTGCTACATCATTCCCGAAGAGCTCGATCTTCGCTCAGAAGAGCGGGAACGGGAGCGGCTTTCTTTCAGTGGACAGCTCGAATGGGAGACAGGTAACCACCTCTTCCAGTTCCGCGGAACCTATTCCAAGAATGATCAGGATCGCTATACCAATCGCGTGACGTTCGACTTTTCCCGCTCGGACGGCGATATTCCCGAGGATCTGGATACCGACGATCCGGATGTTGATGAAGTCGTCTCCATCGGCGCCGAGGAGGACGGAGAGCTTTTCGGAGTATTCGAAGATGCGCGTTCGGAGAGGCGCCTGCGGCCCGGCTTCCAGGAAGAGGAGGTCTACGCCATCGGTTTCGAGGGCACCAGTGATTTCGGCGAGAACTGGACACTCAACTATGGCGCGGACTTCTCGAGCAATCAGCTCGACATTGAACGCAGCGAGGCGCGTTTCAGGTCAGACAATATCGTCTTCGATTTTGCAAACTTCGGATCGGAGGGCATCGACATCGCGCTCAGCCAGGAAGTCTTTGACGTCGACGATGATGATCCCGATCCCACCACGCCCGAGGGCTTCCCGCTTCGGACCACTTCCGTCGACGGCGATGATTTCGGTACGCCAAACCAGCGTTTTTCGAACTCCTCGGATGAGTTCGAGACATACTACGCCAATGCGGAGCGGCGCTTCACGCTTTTCGAGCGCGGCGCAACCTTCAAGTTTGGTGCGAAGTATCGCAGCCGGGATCGCGATTTCGATGCCGAACGCGTGGAATACCTCACCGACCCGGACATATCGCTGGCCGACTTCAACACGAAACCATTGGCCGACCGCAGCGAACTCTTCATTCCCTTCGATGTTGAGCAGGGCGACGTGGAAACGGTTCTGAACGGGCTGATTGCCGACGGGCGTGTGGCCACGCCTGAAGAGCGGGGTGAGTTCATCGTCATTGAAAGCCTGCGAGATGACTTCGTCTCGAGCGAGGAGACAACGGCGGGTTATTTTCAGCTGACGTTCGAACCTGTCGACCGCTTGCAGGTGATTGCTGGCCTGCGGGTCGAGCAGACAGACTTCTCGAGTACAGGCAGTGCGGTGCGCTTTATCACCTTCGATGAGGGTTCGTCGGAAGCGCTCGAAACGGCGCTGGAAAACGGCGGTGTGGATGGCGCTCTCATCGATGCCTTCGTGGGTCCGCGTTTTGAAGGTGTGACAAGTATAGAGCCATTCACCGGCAGCAATGATTACACTGAAGTTTTCCCGAGCGTGAACCTGCGCTGGGAGCCCACGGACACTACACTGGTCCGCGCCTCGTATACCGAGGGTCTCAAGCGTCCCGAATTCCGCGAAGTCGCGGCCATCTCGCAGCTTCAGACCGTTGAGCGGGTCGATGATGATGTGCTCTGCGGGATCATTACCGGTAATGCCGATGAAGAGTGCCCGTCCGACCTGGATGACTTCACAGGTGTGCTGACCAGCATTGAGGATGCGGAGGCCGCGCTGGCCCAGGCGTCAAACGAAAGCACCGGCGGCGAGCCCTTCCGCACGACCGCTGACCAGGTGCGCAACCCCTTCCTGGACCCGCTGACCTCCCAGAACTGGGATGCATCGGTCGCATGGTACCCCAACGAAAACACGGTGCTTTCAGCTGCGGTGTTCTACAAGGAGATCGACAATTTCATCGTGCCCTTCGCGACAAGCGATGAGGATCAGATCGTCGCCCTCGGCTTCGCGCCCGACGATTTTACAGCCACCTCGCCCGGCGTCTCCGACATCGACACGACCTTTATCAATGGCGACAAGGCCGAGATCGTGGGCCTCGAACTCAATTATTATCAGGCCTACACCTTCTTGCCGGGAGTGCTCTCAGGGCTGTTTGTGCAAGGCAATGCAACCTTTGCCGACAGTGAAGCGAGTGCCGACATTGTCGAACGAGACTTCAAGTTTCCCGACCAGTCCGATCTGATCGGCAATCTGTCACTCGGATGGGAAAACGAGAGGTTGTCGGTTCGCGCGTCCATGGTCTACCAGGGCGATCGTCTGCGAGCGATCAATGAGGCCGGCCTGGATGACGGCGATGACCCAAGCGGCGATGT
>CAZXWB010000071.1:0-8679 GCA_964644395.1 uncultured Hyphomonadaceae bacterium
GCCAAGCGCGGCGCAAGCGTCCAGAAGGGCGGTTCCAACAGGAAAGGAACCGACATGGCCGATGCCGAAAACACGATCATCATGGAGACCTCCCAGGGCACCGTCACCATCGCGCTGAAGCCCGATGTAGCGCCGAACCACGCCGCGCGCATCAAGGAGTTGGCACGCGAGGGCTTCTATGACGGCATCATCTTCCACCGCGTGATCGATGGCTTCATGGCCCAGGTCGGCTGCCCCAAGGGCACCGGCACGGGCGGATCCTCAAAGCCGGACCTGAAGCAGGAATTCAATGCCACGCCGCACGTGCGCGGCACCTGCTCCATGGCGCGCACCAATGATCCGAACTCGGCGAATTCGCAATTCTTCATCTGCTTCGATGACGCCCGGTTCCTCGACAACCAGTACACAGCCTGGGGCGAAGTGACCAACGGCATGGATGTGGTGGACCAGCTGGCCAAGGGCGAACCGCCACGCAACCCGGACCGGATTGTCAGCATGAAGGTGGCCGCCGACGCCTGAGCGACTGGCTCTGACCAGGGCCCCGCGGGCCTTTTCTGACCATTTACTGAGGACGGGGCGGGCCCGCCGCGTGCCCCTCCTCTTTTTCGGGAGACCGCTCAGTCAGTCGGGCCGATTGTGTGCCAGGTGCCATCGATCAGTACAGCGCGCGGCGTCTGGTCGCGCAGCCGGAAGGTCAGGCCCGGCACATAAGGGTCGATCCTGAAAAGCCGGTTGCCGTAAACACCGTAGCGCCCGAAGGACCTGCCACACCGGCCTGGCACTGCGTGACAGTTGGTCAGGCGACCGAAATAGGAGACATCACCGCCGCGAAACCCCTCCTGGCTGCGCGGGGGCAGGCGCTCCGGCGATGTCGGGACACGGCGGGCACGGCGCTCACGCGCCTTCGGTTCAGGAGCGGCAAGGCTGGCAATGCTGAGCTCGCCCGCATTTTCGGCGCGGTACACACCGGCAATCTGGCGCACCACGAGGTCGAATTCCTCAAGGCTCGCCCGGCGGTCGAGATTGGGATCGAAGCGGGCGGGATTGGCCAGGCTGTCATCGCGGGTGGGCAGGCTGTCGGACCAGTCCTGCTGCTCCAGCGGAGTGACATAGCCGTCACCATCGGCATCGGCGGACGCGAATGCCAGGGGGATACCCGCATCGATCTCCGCTGTCGTGATCAGGCCGTCACCATCCATGTCGAAACTCGCAAGCAGTCCGCCGCCTGGCAGGAGCCGCCGCGGACCCGCCCGGTCGCCACCTTGCGAACCTTGCCGACCCAGCGGGCCCTTCAGTTCGCCCTGGCCGGGCAGCCGCACGATGCCATCGCCGCTGGCGGCCGTTTCCGACGGCCCCGCGTCCTGCGCCGTGGCCGGCAGCAGCAGTGCCACGCCTGTGACGATGGCCAAGGTGAACAGGATGGGGAACAGGCGCATACTGAACAATTCTCCGAAGAGTCCGGACAGGCCGGCGAGGAGTTGAGGAAGCCGACAGGCTCGATGAATCCTTTCGATTGTTCTTGCAAAAGCGCCACGAGGCAAGCGCGCTGCTGCAATTGTGACTGACGTGTCACACTTTTTCGGCGCTGCCACCGCCCTGGCGTCGTTTCCGCAGGGCAGCAGCCGTTTCGTCGGCGATCTGTTCACAGGCGGTCCGGGCCGCCGGACAAATGCCCATATGGGCGGTGAAACCATGGGCGAGCGTTTCGAAGGTCTTTTGCCGCACACGCACCATCTCGCCCTTGAGCTGCTGAGCATAACGCGTGCCATGGTCGCGGATGGCATCAAATCCCGCGTTGTAGATGTGCGCCGGTGCGAGGCCGTCGAGATCCTGGGTCTGGGCCGGCGACACCCTGGGATTGTCGAGGGGTGTGCCCTCGGGCAGGTAGAGCTGTGAAAACCAGTCCATCACCTCGGTGGGCAGGTGCTGGATATGGCCATATGTTTTGCGTGAAGGCATGGGTTCGGACATGTCGGTGGCCGGGTAGATCAGCAATTGCAACACCGGCTGAGGCTTGTCGTCGCGTTTCATCTCCTGGCAGACCACCGTGGCGAAGAGCCCGCCCATGCTGTCGCCGCCCACCGCAGCGCGCCCTGGGGCCGCGCCGTAGTTTTCGCCATGGGTCAGGGCCCATTCATAGGCGGCGATCGCATCCTCCAGGCCGGCCGGGAATTTGTGCTCAGGCGCCAGCCTGTAATCCACCGAGAGGACCGGACCCTTGGCGCGCGCCGAGAGCAGGCTGCAGAAGGCGTGCACCGTCTCCGGCCCCATGATGACGCCGCCGCCCATGTGGTAATACACCAGCATGGGCACCTCTGCATCCTGCTCGGCCGGCCGGTAGAGCCGGGCGCCAACGGTGCGGCCATCGCTTTTCAGACGAATGTCTTCCCATTGCACGCCGGGCTCCGGCGCCGCGGCAATGGAGGCCATGAACCGGTCGATGCCGGCGCGCGCAGCCTCCACGCCGAGTTCATGCAGCCCGGGTCGCGACTTTGCCGCATGGTGGAGAAACTGCAGCCGCGCATCGAGCGTCTTGCCATTGATCGTGATGGGCTCGCCCCCGGACAGGCGCACAAGGGCGCGATCGGGCAGGCGCAGGAGCACGCGCGTGATGAGTCCGCGAAACGACATGGATGTCCCGGCCCTTGTCCCTTGACTTCAGCGTGTTCGAGCGCCTGCGACCAAGCTTCAGGTCTTCAGAAGCGCCAGCACGGCGCTTGCACAAAAACCCGCCGCGCCCGCCGGGTCAACAGGGTCGCGGCGCACCATGCGTTCTCCGACCTCCCTGGCCATTCCCACACAGGCAGCGGCGAAATAACCGAAATCAAGGCCGGGGATTTCACCACGTTCGTGGGCCTTCTTCAGGTCTGCACGTATCTCCTCGAAGATCGCCTTCTGGCTTGGCGTCTCACCGCGCGAGGGCAAATGATTGGCCCGCACCAGGGCGTCCTGGCGCGCCGTTTCACAATCATCGGCGACAAAGTCGAAATAGGCCCGGAAGGCGCCCCGAACATAGTCCTCGAAGCTCTGCGCCCGATCACGCACCGCCGACAGGCGTTCGCCAAAGCGAGCAATGGACTGATCCATGAGTGCCTCGGCCACTTCTTCCTTTGACCGGAAATAATTGTAGAACGTACCGGATGCGAGGCTGGTCTCACGGATGATATCGCGGACACTGGCACTGTCATAGCCGATTGTCGCGAAGACCTGCCTTGCCGCCTGCAATATCGCCTCACGATTAGCCGCCTTGGCCTCGGCCCGCTTGCCGCCGGGCTTCTCGTGCGCATCCATGGCCGCCTGCTGCACGTCAATGTCACTCATCATCAATTCCGCATTCCGCCAGCCTCATCTTGAATCATCATGACGTTCCGTCAACTCTTCGATCGGCTAACGGGCCCGACCGTCACTTTTCTTCTGGCGGGCTGAGCGACGGCAGAGGCTCATCCGTCTCCACATATCGGAAACTCGGCCCCGGCACCCATTGCTCGCCTTTCAGATAGGTTCCCTGACTCAGCAGCGTTCCGTCGTCCTGAATCCGCCCCGTGGAACGAACCCGGGAGATATCGCCCTGGCCGATGACGTCCTCCTCGGCGGTCCAACTGCCGTCGGGATTGAGCTTGAAGCGGCCCTCGGTCCTGAAGCCCGAATTCGTGATGTAGACATAGGCGAGCGCGCCACTCTGGCGATCAGGATACACATAGGTGATGCCGCCATAGGAACCGTCTTCCAGCGCGTGATCCATACGGATCGCAGCGCCGCCAAGCGTCCAGCTCCATGCCTGGACGTCGGCGCTGGAAACGCTTGAACCGGGACCCGGTGTCCCACGGAAACGTTTGCCGACAAGCGCAACAAGCGGACCGAAAACCCTCTCCTGCGCCGCAGACGCTTTGACCGCCGTTGCCGGCACGTCCGGCCGGGCCTGAGAGTCCGTCGGCGTGTTCGCACAACCGGCGGCCAGAAAGAAAAGCACAAACAGCACGACATGCATGATCAACCTCCCGCCACGCATCCCCGAGACCAGTAAAGCCCATCGCCGCAATTCTGGCAAGCCCTATTTTCACCTCTTGTTCTTTTCTCGTTCATGATGTATGCGGTTCGTCATGATCTGTGACCTGGACATTCGCGACTTCATCTCGATCGAGCATCTGACGCTCGAATTGCCGGCCGGGCTCGTGGCGATCACGGGCGAGACGGGCGCGGGGAAATCCGTCCTCCTGAGTGCTCTGGAAGCTGCATTCGGCGGTCAGGTGCGAAAGGACTGGGTGCGCAAGGGTGCCGACCAGGCCTCCATTAGCGTTCGCCTGCTCTTGCCGGCATCTCACCCGGCCTGGAATGAGCTGGAGAAGGCAGGGTATCCGATTGATCGCGGCGAACCGCTCGTGCTGCGCCGCACCCTGCGCCCTTCAAGGCCATCACGGGCCTTCATCCAGGATCAGTCGGCAAGTGCAGCCATGCTGGCGGAAATCGGCCGAAGCCTGTCGGATTTCAGTACCCAGCACCAGCAGATCGAATTGTTCCGCGCGACCACGCATGGACCAGCGCTCGATCGTTTCGGCGGTCTGGAATCGCTCGCCAGCGAGGTGTCCAATGCATGGAAGAACTGGCAGCGCGTCCAGGCGGCATGTGACCGGCTGGCCGATCGCACACGTGCCGACGAGGAAGCGCGAGCGCACCTTGAAGCACAATGTGCACTTTTGGAAGAGCTGGCGCCGGAAGAAGGCGAAGTCGAGCGTCTGGAACTCGAGCGACGGCAGCTGAAGGCCCTCCACAACCATGCCGAGCACCTGTCCGAGGCCCTCGGTGCGGTCGCCGACGGTGTCGAGGAGAGGCTTGTGCGGGGCGCAACCGCCCTGACCGCCGCCACGCGCAAAGGCGACACCAGCCCGCAGTTGCAGGACGCCGTCGCCGCAGTGGAAACCGCTCTGACCATGGTGCAGTCGGCCGAAACCGTCCTGTCACAGGAACTCGAAGGGCTCGAGCAGTCGGCCCAGAGGCTGGAAGGCATCGACCGTCGGCTCCTGGAGCTGAAGGACGGCGCAAGGCGGATCGGTTGCACACCGGAGACGATAGCCGTGGCCGGGGAAGAACTGTTTCGCCGGCGCGATGAATGGAGCCATGCCGGTGACCAGCTTGACCGGGCACAAGTGCAATTGGCGGCAGCGCGAGAGCATTTCGAGGCGCTCGCAGGCCGGCTGAGGGCCGGGCGCGAGCGGGCTGCGCTTGAGCTGTCTGAAAAGGTCGAGGCCGAATTGCGTCGGCTCAAACTCGGTCATGCACGTTTCGACGTGAAGTTGTCACCCACAGATCCGGGGCCCGCAGGATGCGATGCGATCACCTTCTGCCTGTCGACGAGCCCGGCGCTGGCACCGGTGGCGCTGGGGGAAACGGCTTCAGGCGGCGAGATTTCGCGCATCGCGCTGGCGCTCAAGCTCGTGCTCGCCTCCAGTCGCGCCCATCAGGTCCATGTCTTCGACGAAATCGACCAGGGCGTGGGTGGTGCTGTCGCCACAGCCATGGGCGAGAGACTACAACGCCTGGCCCGGACGGGTCAGGTGATTGCCGTGACCCATTCGCCCCAACTCGCCGCGCTCGCCGATGGCCACCTGAAACTCCACCGGGAAATCGGTGACAACGGTCTTGGCCATAGCCGGATTGATAGCCTAGATGCCCAGGCACGCGTTGATGAGATCGCGCGCATGGTATCGGGCAAGCGCGTCACCCGCGAGGCACGCGCGGCGGCAGTGAGGCTTCTGGGAGATGGCGGATCCGGAAAATCCCGGCAAAAGGACCGAGGACTTGCCCGTGCAGGCGCTTGATCATGAATGCGCGCGCATCGAGCATGACTGGCTGGAAGCGGTGCTGCTCGAGGCCGACAAGGCCTATTACGGGGATGACCGGCCGGTCATGGAAGACCGGGATTATGACGCGCTGCGCCAGCGCCTGGACGCCATTGAGGCCCGCTTTCCTGATCTGACGCCGGGAGGCGGAGCCAGCCAGCGTATCGGGACAATACCGGCGGCCGGCTTTGAAAAGGTACGCCACGGCGAACCCATGCTCTCACTGGACAATGCGTTCACCGAAGAGGATGTGGCCGAATTCGTCGCCCGCATCGTCCGCTTTCTGGGGCTCGAAGCCGGTGACACTGAACTGGCTTTCACCGCCGAACCGAAGATTGACGGGCTGTCCATCAGCCTCCTTTACGAGCGTGGGGTCCTGATGCGCGCGGCAACGCGCGGCGATGGCCAAACCGGGGAAAATGTCACCCTGAATGCCGCCCGAGTGGACGACATTCCGGAGCGTCTGTCCGGGACGGGATGGCCGGAGAGGTTTGAACTCCGCGGCGAGATTTACATGAGCCACGCCGATTTTGCCGATCTCAATACGCGCGAAGCCGCGGCCGGCCGCAAGACCTTCGCCAATCCGCGCAACGCCGCGGCCGGAAGCCTGCGACAGCTCGACGCCGCGATCACGGCGCGTCGCCCCCTCCACTTCTTCGCTTATGGCTGGGGCGAAACCAGCACAACCATCGCTGCGACGCAGAGCGAAACCATGGCACGTTTCAAAAGCTGGGGTGTGCCCGTCAATCCACGCCTTGAGGTTTGCCGCTCGGTGGCCGAGATGATCGCGGCCTACCGCGCCATCGAAGCCGACCGCAGCACGCTGGGATATGACATTGACGGCGTGGTCTACAAGCTCGACCGGATCGACTGGCAGGAGCGGCTCGGATTTGCCTCGCGGTTTCCCCGCTGGGCCATGGCCCACAAATTTCCTGCAGAGAAAGCAACGACCCGGCTCACCGCCATCGATATACAGGTCGGCCGGACCGGCACGCTGACGCCGGTCGCGCGCCTGGAGCCGGTGAATGTCGGCGGCGTGCTTGTGTCCAATGCCACGCTGCACAATGAGGACGAGATTGCCCGCAAGGATATTCGCATCGGTGACCGGGTGGAGATCCAGCGCGCCGGTGATGTGATCCCTCAGGTGCTCGGTGTCATCGATGCCGACCGGAAGGAGCGCGCGCCGCCCTGGCAGATGCCGGAAACCTGTCCGGAATGTGGTTCTGCCGCGGTGCGCGAAAACGATGACGAGGGCGGGGAAGCCGATGCCCGGCGGCGCTGCACCGGTGGGCTGATATGCCCGGCGCAGAGGACTGAACGGCTGAAACATTTCGTCTCGCGCAAGGCGCTGGACATTGACGGGCTCGGCGCCAGGCTGGTCGAGTTGTTCCAGTCCCGCGGCGTGGTACGCCATCCGGCCGATATTTTCCGGCTAGAACAACGCATCGAACGCGCCGGCCTGCCGCCGCTCGAGGAATGGGAGGGCTTTGGGGAAACGTCAGCGAGAAAGCTGTTCGCGGCAATCAACGCCCGGCGCAAGGTGCCGTTTGCACGATTCCTCAATGGCCTCGGTATCCGCCATGTGGGGGAAACCCTGTCAGGACTTTTCGCGCGCCAGTTCGGTGACTGGCAGGCCTTCTGGCAACGCGTTGAAGCGGCAACCGCCGACAATGACGCGGCCGAGGGGGCGCGTGCGGAACTCATGTCCATCGATGGTGTGGGCGATGCGGCGGTGTCGGCGCTGGTGGCATTCGTCGCCGAACCCCATAATCGTGAGATGCTGACAGAGCTTCTTCAGGAGGTGGAGGTGTTGCCCGCCGAAGCCGCTCGGTCCGACAGTCCCGTGGCGGGCAAGACGGTGGTCTTCACCGGAACCCTCGACCAGATGACCCGGGACGAGGCGAAGGCGAAGGCCCAGGCGCTCGGCGCAAAAGTGTCGGGCTCGGTCTCCGCAAGGACCGATTATCTGGTCGCCGGCGAAAAGGCGGGGTCCAAGCGCAGGAAAGCCGAAGAACTCGGTGTGACGGTGCTCAGCGAGGAGGAATGGCTGGAACTCGTGGGGCGTTAAAGCCGCGGCAGAAGACGTTCCAGAACGGCCACGAGCCCATCCACGTTCACGTCAGGCTCGCGCCGCGCCAGCAGGAAGCCGGACTCGTTGAGGGCGCCGAACAACAACACCGCCAGGGGTTTGACCGGTTGGGGTTCGATCACCCCGTGTTTCATCAGGTTTTCCACACCGCGCATGACGGTTTTCAGGCCGAGCCCCGCATCAATATCGTGCCAGTCGCCACGCCCGAGGATGGCCGGCGCGTCACGCATGGCAATACGGGCATAGTCTTCGCGCGCCACGAAATTGAGGTAGGCCCGGCAACCTTCCACGAAACGCTTTGCTGGTGGTCCCTCCCGCGAGGCGGCGCGCGAGGCGGCATCGAGTTCGGCCTCCAGCCGTTCGAAAACCGCGCGAAAGAGCCCTTTCTTGCTGCGAAAATGATGAAATATGGCCCCGTCCGTGACACTGGCGTCGCCGGCGATTTCCACAACCCGTGTTTCGTTGTAACCTTGTAATGTAAACCGCTGCCGCGCCGCCACCAAAATGGTATCACGGGTCCGCTCCGATTCAGCTGCGCTTCGCCGCGCCACAATCACCTCAACCGGTTGACAACTGACCAGCAAGGTATTTACGTAGTTGCACAATGTAAAGGACGCACGCGGGGGCCAGATACCAAAACTCCGCAGCCCACATCGGAAACCCGCCCGGTTGCCCACACCCGGCGGGTTTTTTCTTTTTTGTTTGACCCCTGGCCAGCGGGCGCCTGCGGCGCAACACTGCCGATGGGTCGCG
>CAZXWB010000072.1:0-5548 GCA_964644395.1 uncultured Hyphomonadaceae bacterium
GGCGGCGCGTGACCGCTCGCCGTATATCGACCGGCTGGTCCGCCGCTCAGGCCATGTGCTTGACGCCGTGCCGGATGTCGCCGGCGCGGACTGGCTGGCTGGACACCTGGCCCCGCTGGCGGACCTGGCGCAGCGCGATGAAGCCGGTGCCCTGGCCGACCTGCGCCGGGCCAAGGCAGCCGGTCACCTGCTGATCGCGGCGGGGGATCTTTCCTTCCAGCTCGACCTGGCGGGGGTCACCGGCGCGCTGAGCCGCCTCGCCGACGAGACCCTGTCGGCGGCGCTTGCCTGGGCCTGTGCCGCCCAGGAAGTCGCGACCGACGGCCTGTTCATCATTGCGCTGGGCAAGCACGGCGCGCAGGAGCTGAATTACTCATCCGACATAGACGTCGCCGTCTTCTTCGATCCCGAGATTTTCGACGGTGGCCGGCGTTCGCCCGGCGAGGCGGCGACGCGTGTGACACGTCGGCTCCTGCACCTGATGGAGCATATGAGCGAGGACGGTTACGTCTTCCGCACCGATTTGCGCCTGCGTCCCGATCCGGGCTCCACGCCGCCGGCGGTCTCCACGCGCATGGCCGAAATCTATTATGAGAGCGTTGGCCAGAACTGGGAGCGCATGGTCTACATCAAGGCCAGGCCCGTGGCCGGGGACAGGGACGCCGCCGACGCCTTCCTGCAAACGCTCAGGCCCTATGTCTGGCGCCGGCATCTCGACTACTGGGCGATTGCCGACATCCACGCCATCAAGCGGCAGATACAGCAGACCGGGCAGCATGCCGGGATCGGCGCGCCCGATGCCGACCTGAAGCTCGGTCCCGGCGGCATTCGCGAGATCGAGTTCTTCGCCCAGACCCAGCAGCTCATCCTCGGCGGTCGCGATGACAGTCTGCGCAGCCCGCGCACACTCGATGCGCTGGACGGTCTGACCGAAGCGGGCGTGGTCGATGCCGATACCGCAGCCATGCTGAAGCACGCCTATGTCGAGCTGCGCGGCGTGGAACATCGTATCCAGATGCGTTGCGACGAGCAGACCCATACCCTGCCCGCCAATGATCCCAGCCGGGCCGATGTGGCCGCGCTTTGCGGCTGGGCCGATCTCGCAGCGTTCGATGCCGCCATCACGTCGGTGCGCGAACAGGTCAATGCCGCCTATGGCGAACTGTTTGGCGAGGAGGACCGGCGCACGGCCTCCGCCCAGCGGGGCAATCTCGTCTTCACGGGCGTGGACCACGATCCCGGAACGCTCAATACGCTGCGCGATATGGGCTTCTCCAAACCGGCGGCGGTAATCGACACCGTGGCGAACTGGCACCGGGGCAAGGTGCCTGCGACACGCACCGAGCGCGGGCGCGAACTGCTCACCGCGCTTGTGCCGGAACTGCTCGCCACCATGGCCGAGACCGGCGAGAACGACCTCGCCTTCCAGCGCTTCACACGGTTTTTCGAAGGGCTGTCCTCGGGCGTCCAGACCCTGTCCATGCTGCTTGCCGAACCGGAGCTGCTCGCCGACCTGGTCGAGACCCTGGCCCTGGCGCCGGGCTTGTCGCAGACCCTGTCGCGGCGCCCGGAACTACTGGAGAGCCTGCTGGTGGAGACCGAGCCCGTGGCCGAGGCCTTTGCGCGCGTGCCGGATCTCGACTTCGAAACCGCCCTGGATGAAGCGCGCCGGGTCCACCGCGACACAGACTTCCTGATCGGTTTCAATGTCCTGCAGGGCACGGTCGATGCTTCCGACGCCGGCGCGGCCTATGCCGACCTCGCCGATGCCACCATATCCGCCATGGCGCGTGTCGCCGCGCGCGAGACATGCCGCCGGTCCGGCGACGAGCCGGGATGCTACGTGGTCTGCGGGCTCGGCAAACTGGGCGGGCGGGAGATGTCGAGCGGATCGGATCTCGATCTCATCGTGATCTATGATCCGGGCGAGGGGGCATCCGGCGCGGCGGGATGGTTCACCCGTTTCACCCAGACCCTGGTGACCGCGCTCAGCGCGCCCACCGCCGAAGGCCTGCTCTACGAGGTGGACATGCAGCTCAGGCCGTCGGGCAATGCGGGACCGGTGGCGGTGCGCCTGTCGGCCTTCGAGACCTATCAGCGCGAGGAGGCCTGGACCTGGGAGCACATGGCGATTTCGCGGCTGCGCCCGATCACCGGTGATGCCGGCCTCATGGCAGAGGTCAGCGCCCTGACCGACGCGGTGATCAGCCGGCCCCGCGACCCGGACGCCCTGCGCGCCGATGTCCACGACATGCGCCTGCGCCTTGAACGCGCACGCCGCGGGCAGGGGCTGTGGGACCTGAAGCTCGACCCTGGCGGGCTGGTGGATGCCGAGTTCATCGTGCAGCACGCCCTGCTGGCCGCCGGTGAACGCGCTGGCGAGGTGCGCCGCCCGGGCACGTTGGCGGCCATCGAGGCGCTGGGCGATGCCGGCCTCCTCAGCAGCGATGAGCGCGCGCCCCTGCGCGCGGGCGTGTCGCTCCTGCTGCACTTGCAACAGGTCCTGCGCGTGGCGACGACGCGCCTGTTCGATCCCGAAACCGCTGCGAACGGGCTGAAACACCTCATCGCGAAGGCCGCCGACTGCGACACGCTGGAGGCCGCCGCAGAGCGGCTGGCCGGGGCGAAACAGGCGATTGCCGCCCTGCGCTGCAAAAGGATCGGCCCGCTGGCGACGGAAACTGCCGACTCATCCGTTTGAGAGTGTGGGAGCCCAGAAGAAAGGACCTCACATGAAACGCAATGCAATCCTTGCCGGCTTCGCCGGTGTGACCCTTGTCGCCGGCCTGCCGCTGGTTGTCGCGGCCCAGCAGGGCGATGAGCGCCCGCCCCGCGGCGAGCGCATGATGCAGCAGCTCGACACCGATGGTGACGGACAGATCGCGAAGGCCGAGATCGAGGCCCGCCGCGCCGAAGCCTTCGCCAATGCCGATGCCGATGGCGATGGCGGCGTCAGTGCGGCGGAGTTCTCCGCCTTCACCGAGGCCAGGCGCGCCGAACGCCGGGCCCGCCGCGAGGCAGCCATGTTCGATCGCCTCGATACCGACGGTGACGGAGCCATCTCGGAGGCCGAGTTCAGCACGCGCGAAACCACGATGTTCGACCGCGTCGATGCCGATGGCGACGGGGTGATCAGCGCCGAAGAGATCGAAGAGATGCGCGGCAAGGCACGGCGCGGTGGACTGCGCCGTGGCGGCGAGTAGTCTGGCACCAAGACCTGGAGGCGGCCCCCCCACAGGCCACCTCCACTCCAAGCCCTGGACAAAAGGCCCGTGAAAAATGATGCGCGGCGTGGAGGAGGGCCAGACCCGGTTTGTCGTCAGGCGAAGAAGACCTCATGGCCCGGGCGGCCGCGGGCGACCGCCA
Organism: uncultured Hyphomonadaceae bacterium; assembly: GCA_964644395.1. Classification (GTDB taxonomy): domain Bacteria; phylum Pseudomonadota; class Alphaproteobacteria; order Caulobacterales; family Hyphomonadaceae; genus JBGSUF01. Next base: position 3,367 of record CAZXWB010000072.1, read on the forward strand.
GGCCTTCCGGGCGCTGGTCGACGGGCATGTGGAACGCCTCCATCGGCTTGGCTATCGCATGCTGGGCTCACGCGAGGAGGCCGAGGACGTGGCGCAGGAGAGCTTCCTGCGCCTCTACCGGGCGCTGCCGGACTGGCAGCCCGGCCGCGCCAGGCTCTCGACCTGGCTCTATCGGGTGGCGTCAAACCTCTGCATCGATCGTCTGCGCAAGCGCCGCGAAGTGGCCCTGCCGGAGGGCTATGATGCGCCCGATCCCGATGCCCACAGCGATGGCGGGCTCGGCGACCGGCAGGTGCGCGAGCGGGTGCGCGGCGCGGTCGATGCATTGCCCGAGCGCCAGCGCCTCGCCATCCTGCTGTCGCACTACGAAGGTTGCGGCAATCCCGAGACGGCGCAGATACTGGGCGTAAGCGTGGAAGCGGTCGAAAGCCTGCTGTCGCGGGCGCGCCGGTCGCTGAAACAGGCCCTGGCGGCTGAACTGGAGGATTTCAAATGAGCCGGCATAGCGAGGATGACAGGCTCGACGGGCTGCTGGAGCACTATAACGTGCCGCCGGCGCGCGAGGGCCTGGCGGCTGACATCATGGCGTGCCTGCCGCAGGAGGCCGTGTCTGAGCCGCCACGCTCTGTCCGACGCAGACCCTGGCGCGAGCTTTTCAGTGGGCTGGATCTGCGCGCCCTGGCGGCGGGCGGCGCGGCCCTCGCCCTGGGAGTCTGGATCGGTCTTTCCGGGATGGTAACCGGCGAGCGGCCCATCGGTGAGGAGGATTTCATCCTTGCCCTGTCGGACTTCGAGACCAGCTATGACTCGCTGGGGTTCCTGGAGGAGGGCCCATGAGCCCGCCCAACGCCGAACAGCCCGGCCGCAGCCGCCGGTGGCTCGTCGCCTCCGTGCTCTTGAACGTGCTGCTCATTGGCGTGCTCATCGGTGCCGCCATCAATCGCCACGATGATGGACCGGCGCCCGGCGATGGCCCGCCGCCCATTCAGCGGGGCGGGGCCTTCACGGCCGACCGTGAACTGGCCGAAGCGATCTTTGCCGCCCTGACACGCGATGAACGCCGCCAGGCGCGGCGCGAGCTCCGCCGGTCCTGGGGCAATCTGCGCGCACGCCGCGAGGCGGTGTCGGAGGCACGACAAAAACTGAGACAGGCGCTTACCGCCGAGCCGTTTGATGGCGAGGCGGTGGCCGATGCCATGGACGCCATGCGCCGTGAGGAACTTGCCGTCAGGCTGGAAATAGAAAAGCGTCTGCTGGCCCTGCTCGCCCGTCTGGACCCGGAAGCCCGGGCCCGCCTCGTGGAGCGCTTCGACAATCCGCCAGCGCGCCCCCGTCACGGTCGTTTCCGGCGCGGCGACCGGCTGCGCGAGGCCCCTGAAGCGTCCGGGCCGATCGAGGAGTAGCGGCCTACTCTGCGGCCTGGGTGGACCCGCTGTCGCTTCCCGTCGGTGGTGACGAGTCAGCGGCGATGGACTCGGGACGCGCGAGCGGCAGGTAGATTGCCACAAGCGTGCCCTTGCCCTCCTCGCTGGCGATGGACATGCGTCCGCCATGCATTTCGGCAAAGGACTTGGTGAGCGCGAGGCCGAGCCCCGTGCCCTCATAGTTCCGGTCGGCGGTGTCGCGCACCTGTTCGAACGGCTTGCCGAGACGCGGCAGCGCCTCCTTCGGGATGCCGACGCCGGTGTCGCGCACGGCGATGCGCACGAAGTCATCCTTGCGCGTCAGGCTCACTGCCACGCGCCCGCCGGCATCGGTGAACTTGATGGCATTAGACAACAGGTTCAGAGCCATCTGGCGCACGGCCCGGTGATCGGCCTCGATGGGTGGCAGTTCTCCAGCCTCCAGCGTCAGGTTCACGCCAGCATCCTCGGCCCGGTGGCGGACCATGCGCACCGCTGCGTCCACGGGATCGACCGGGTCGATCGGCCGGGTGTTGATGGTCATCTTGCCCGCCTCGATCTTCGCCATATCGAGAATGTCGTTGATCATTTCCAGCAGGTGCTGGCCGGAGGTCAGGATGTCGCTGGCATAGTCCTTGTAGCGGCTGTCGCCATGCGGCCCGAAGATCTCCGACACCAGCATCTCGGAAAAGCCGTTGATCGCGTTCAGCGGCGTGCGCAGCTCATGACTGACATTGGCGAGGAAGGCCGATTTCGACTTCGAGGCCTGCTCGGCCTTC
>CAZXWB010000072.1:5648-8637 GCA_964644395.1 uncultured Hyphomonadaceae bacterium
CTTCACCATCTCGAATGTGTCGTATGACATCTGCTCGCGAATGGTCTCTTCGAGGCCGAAATCGCGCATGAAGGCGTCGTTCCAGTTGACCAGCCGCTTGCGCTTGTCCCACAGGGCGAAGGGCTGGTTGAAGCCGTCGAGCGCGTTGCGCAGGCGCATTTCGCTGGCGCGCAGCTTGTTCTCGGCGAGCTTCTGCTGCGTCACGTCGGTCACGATGCCGATGAAGCGCATCTGTCCATTGTCGTGGTCGCGCACGCGCTGGCCGCGCATTTCCAGGTAATACTGCTGGTGGTGGCCGTTGCGCGCCCGGAAGACGGTGTGGATGTGACCGGTTGACCGGCTTTCGCGGATCGCTGCTTCCATGGCATCGCGGTCCGCGGAATAGACGAAGTCTAGGAATTCCTTGCCGCTGATCGAGGTCTCGCCCGAGCGGCCCATGAGGCTGGCAAATTCCGGACTGATCAGGACGCGGTCGCCGTGTTCTTCCCATTCCCAGTGACCGGCGCCGGCGGACTGCATGATGAGGTCGACCAGGTGGGCGGAATCCTCGGTTTCCTTTTCGGCGGCGCGGCGCGCACGGTCCTGCTTGCGGTTCTCGAAGTCGAGCCCGAACAGCGCAAGCGCCGGGCCGAGGAGAAGCAGTAGGTAGAAGGCGAGCCGGCCGGCATCCCTTGGCTCGACCCAGGCCAGGGGCTTAGCGGTGCAGATGGTCAGGTCCCCGGCGCTGACGGGGGCGCAGGCCGACACGGTCCGGCCTGCCATGGTCGTGGTGATCACGCCGCCGGGCTGGTCTATTGAGGCACCGCGGGTGAGGACGGTGTTGCCGAGCGCGATTTCGGTGTCACCGATCAGTGAGTATTTCAGGTCACCGACCGGAAGGGGCAGCCATTCGGTCGCCGGTGCGATGCCGATGATGTCGCCGGCGCCGGCCAGGCTGACGACGACCACGATGTCGCCTTCCTTGGACAAGCCCGCGGTTTCCCCGGAGGCGATGAGCGAGGAGGCGGTATCCGTCGCGGCCATGATGCGCGGATCGGCGAGCCTGGCCGCATCGGCGAGCGTCAGGATGCGTTCGATGTCTTCCGAAGCCTCGGCGGTCAGGTCGCGCGAAGCGCCGGTGCGAGCGCTGACCTCGATGGCATTGCGCACGAGGCGTGCGCGCTGGGTCAGCCGTTCGGCGATGATCAGCGTTGTGCGGTCCTGTTCGCTGCGGGCGGCGGCATTGGACTGGTTGCGGTCATCAAAGGCCTTCAGCCCGAGCGCGAGGGCCTGCAGGCCGAGCAGGCCGATCAGCAGCTTGCGCACATGGCCGGGGCCATTGGTGCTGACCGCTTCGGTGTCCTCGCCATGCTGGTTGCGTTTCGCCAAGCCCAATCGCCTTCACTCGTCAATCGAGGAGGCACAATGCCTCGGCGATTCTCACTGCCGTGGAAAGCTTGCCGTGTGGTTAATGTCGCAAAGCCTTTTGTTAACCAAGCGCGCGGGAGACGATGTCGCTGGCATTGCGTGAGAGTTTGGCGCGGGCGAGGTCCTCAAGCGTGTCGCGGGCGCTCGTCCGGGCCGGTCCGGCGAGCCGGGTCCACTGCTCGAACGCCGTGAGCAGGCGCGCCGCCAGGGCCGGGTTCAGCACGTCGATCTCGCGCACCATGCCGGCCAGCAGCCGGTGACCCGCGCCGTCGGCGCGGTGGAATGCCGGCAGGTTCTGCATGGCAAAGGCCGCCAGCACGCTGCGCACGCGATTGGGCGTGCGAAGGTCGAATTTCGGATGCCGGGTCAGCGCCGCCACGCGATCCACCGCCCCTTCGCCGCCGGCAAGGGCCTGGGCGGCAAACCACTTGTCGAGCACATTGGGGCTGTCGGCCCAGCGTGTCTCGAAGGCCCTGAGCGGGCCCTTCGCCACGTCTTCGCCAAGGTCTACCAGGGCATGCAGCGCGGCGAGGCTTTCGGTCATGGAGGCGGCAGCCTCGAAGCGCCCGGTGAGGCGGTCGGCGGCACCGTCATCCCGGCGCGCCGAGAGGAGCGACATGGCCGCCCCGCGCAGGGCGCGCACACCGGCCTGTGCGGCATCGGGGCGGAAGGGGCGGGGCTCGTCCTGCTCCAGCGTTTCATCGATCAGGGGTGCCATGGCGTCGGCCAGGGCCGCCTTCACCTTGCGCCGCGCCGCGTCGATCGCCTGGGCATCGGCGGGATCGCGGTCGATGAAGATCTCTGCCACCGTGGGCAAGCGCAGGATCAGCGCGGCCAGGGCCGGATCGTCGCTGCGCTGTTCGGCTGCGGCGCGCACCGCTTCGATAATGGCCGGATCGGGCGCATCGGCCCCGGTGTCGACGAGCTGGTTGATGGCATGGCGCATCAGCCGCTGGGCATCATTCCACTGGTTGAAGGGATCGGCGTCGCGCGCCACCAGCGCGATCTCGTCTTCCAGCGTCTGGTCGCGGCTGATGCGGATCGGTGCGGCGAAACCGCGATTGAAGGACAAGAGCGCATCGGCGGGCAGATCCTCGGGCAGCCTGATGCGCAGGGACCGGGTGTCGAGCAGGGGCGCCGACGCGCTGGAATGGTCGGCGAGTGTCTTGCCAGAGTGCCGATCGAGCACGGCGAAGTCGAGCGGGATCGGAACGGGCCTGGCAAGGGCATTGCCGGGCACACGCTGGGCCAGGCGCAGTTCACCGCCGGCGGGATCGAAGTCCACTTTCACCTCCGGGGTGCCGGGCTGGGCATACCAGTCCAGCATGCCGGAGAGGTCATGGCCGGAGGTTTCGGCAAAGCAGGCGTAGAAGTCCTCGATGGTCACGGCCTCGCCGTCATGGCGTTCGAAATAGAGGTCCATGCCGCGCGCAAAGGCGTCGTCGCCAATGAGGTTCTTCAGCACCCGGATCAGCTCGGCGCCCTTCTCATAGACCGTGGCGGTGTAGAGATTGTCGATGGAGCCGAGCTCTTCCGGCCGGACAGGATGGGCGAGGGGGCCTGAATCCTCGGGAAACTGGCG
>CAZXWB010000073.1:0-8636 GCA_964644395.1 uncultured Hyphomonadaceae bacterium
CCGAGCACTGCAAGCTCTCCGCAGCGCAACATGAGCGCCTTCGAGCTCGGTCGCTATCTGGACTATTGTTCCGAAATGCTGTCGCTCATCGCCAAGATCGCCGCGCTCTACATGGCCACGACGCGGGACGCGGTGGTGATCCAGTCGATCAATGAGATACAGGATCTCACCACCTCGCTGTCGGAGAAGATCTTCCAGAAAATCTCCCTTATCGATGAGGCGTCGAACAGCCCCCGCCTGCCGGCCCATGCGCTTGACGACGAGACCGGCGAGGACATGATCAACCGCGCCTGCTCGCCGCTGCACCCCTTCGCGCTCGGCGACTGAGCCTCGGGCGGTAAATCTGGCAGATCATGGCTCGGGCCTCTTCAAGGCTTGAAGCGTCCTTCCAGGACGTCGGCGACCAGAAAGCAGTTCCTGTCAGGCCGACAATCCTCGGGTCCCTCCGCCCGCATGAAGGCGGTCGCTTCATACTCGCTCACGGGCGCATCCGAAGCGTCGCGCCCGATGACGAAATCGCCGAAATAATAAGGAAACAAAGCATCAGCCGACTGGCGGACGATGCAGGTGGTCGTCGGAGACACTTTGATACTCGTGACGCAGTCCACATCCCCGCGCAGCACGATGAACCTGTCTTCGCCACGCGTCTGAGCAAGCTCGGCCATGCGTCGGAAAAGCAGTGCCTCGACCTCGTCGGCGCCGGTTTCGGCGTCACCACGAAAGGATACCTGCAGCGTTCCGTCAGGATACTTGATCTCGCGATAGCCGTGGCCATCGATAAAGGGCCGGTACACCTCCGGCTGAACCACGGATTCGACGGACCCGTCTGCGGGACTGACGCCAGGGCCGACGGCGCCGGTGGACGTACACGCTGCGGTTACGAGCGCAAGTATGCAGCCAGTCCTGCAAGCATTGAGCATGCGTACAATCATCAATTTGTTCTCCTCTGTCACGCGGCAGAAGCGACCACAGTCATGGCAGCTCCCTAAGACTCCGGCATTGACCGCCATCAATCCGGCACGGATTACGCTGGCCGTGATGCTGCGATTGGCGACACGCGGTTGATCTCAGCCTTTTCGGTTTGGTCGATCCCTTCCGCCCTGTTAACAATCGAAGGGTCTCAGCCAAGGAGGGGAGAACTCATGGCGTATCTGGGAAATGGCGGGCTCAGCGGCTTCGCCGGAATCGTTGGCGGCGCGGTGGGCGCCTATCTCGGCTACACCTATGCCGGGGCCGTGGATGACATCACGCCGGTACAGGGCGCGCTGATCCTCGGCGGACTGGGCCTCGTGGCCGGATCGCTCGGCGCCTTCCTCCTGAAATCGGCGATCCAGTTCATCATCTATCTCGTGATCATACTTGGCGTGGCCTATTTCTTCCGCGACCAGATCGAAAGCCTTACCGGGGTGAACCCCGTCGATGCCCTCAACGCGGCGCTGGAACGGTTCGGACTGTCGCTGCCGGGCTATGACGGCGACGGGAACATCGAAATCGGCGGCGGCGGGGATTAAAGCCTTTCTCCGCCGCGATCCCCCGCGCCTTACTCCGCCCAGCTGGGCTTGCGCTTTTCCAGGAAGGCGGCAAGCCCTTCCCGGCCCTCCACCGAGGCGCGGCGGTCGGCGATGCGCCGGGCGGTTTCGTGGCTCAGGCCCTCATCAATGACGGCGCCGGACACGTCATGCACCAGGCGCTTGGCATCGGCCACCGCCCCCGGCGCGGTGTGGAACATGAGCCCGGTCACATGTTCTTCCAGCGCAAGCAGGTCTGCTTCGGTCGCGGCGGTGTAGTGCACCAGGCCCATCTTCTCGGCGAAGGCGCCGTCGAAGCTTTCCCCTGTCATGAACAGCGCCTTCGCCCAGCGCGGGCCAATCGCCTCGACAACATAGGGGCTGATCGTGGCCGGGGTGATGCCGAGGCGAACCTCGGAAAAGCGGAAGGTGGCGTCTGCCATCGCCACGCCGACATCGCAGGCCGCCACCAGTCCGCAACCGCCGCCCATGCACGCGCCATGGACGAGCGCGATGGTGAGCTGCGGCAGATCGTGGAGCTTGCGCAGCATCTCCGCCAGCGCGAACGCGTCGGTCTCGTTCTCCTTTCGCGTATAGTCGGCCGCCGCCCGCATCCAGTCCAGATCGGCCCCGGCGGAGAAGCTCTTGCCCGCCCCCTTCAGGATCACCGCGCGCAGATGGTCTTCCCCGCGAAGGGTTTCGAAGGCGTCGGCGAGTTCCTCCACCATGCGGGCATTGAAGGCATTGTGCTTGTCCGGACGATTGAGCAGAACCGCAGCGACCCCGCCGGGCGATGCGTCGAGCACGATGTTTTCATAGGCGCGGTCCATGGGCGTTCCTCCTCGGGTCTTTGCCACTTCATGCGCGAGACCGCGGGCAAAGAAAAGGGGCCGCCCTTGCGGGCGACCCCTCTCAGGGCTGGCGATGGCGGTCCTTGAGCGGGGGGGACGAGGAACCGGCCGCCGCCAGAACCCTGGCTCAGTACCCCTCGTCGGAGGGGGTGTCTTCGGCCATGCCGTCATCGGCAGGCTTTTCGGCGTCATAGGACGCCATGGCCGCTTCCAGTTCCTCGAAGGTCAGTTCGCCGTCATCGCCGGCGACCTCGGTGAACTTGGCCGTGGCGTCTTCCTGGGTGTGGCCTTCATTCACCGCCCAGGTGACGAACTCCGCCTCGGTCACGGTGCCGGAGGCGTCGAGGTCCATGGTGGCGAACTTGTCCGCCGGCTCGCCCGCCTGGGCCGCAAGGGCGCCAAGACCGGCCAGCAGGGTGATCATTGTGAAGCGTTTCATCGGGTTTCTCCGTTGGCTTCGTGCAGGGGTTGGGGTGTCTGCACGGCCCGACCGCTAACCGGAACGAGGCGTGCAGGCATGTGAACAAGGCGCAAGGACCTGCCCCAATCGTGCCTGAAAGCGGTCATGGCCATGCCGGATTACTGTTGCGGCCCACTTGGGCCCTGAAAGCCTTGGCAATTTCTCCTGACAGGCGCGACATTGTTTGTGAGACACCACACGTTCGCGAAAAGGATAGAAATGGTTCGTGATCGGACGTGACAGGCTGGCAATTCCGACCGCCTCAATCACCGGCTTCGCCGAGTCGCCTGACCTCCTCGAGCCAGGCCTGTCGCCGGTCGTCGCCGACGCTTTCCACGCCGCCCAGCACAGTATGCCGGACCGGCTTGAAGCCCGACAGGCCGAGCACCGCACGCTCCAACGCCTTGAGTGCGCCGGCATCCATGGCGAAACGGTAGATGAGGCCCGGCATGCCCATGGTCAGGATCACCCGGGCCGACTTTCCCGCCATCATCTTCTCCGGCCAGCCCTTGTTGTCCTCGCTCTCCCTCAGGAAGAAACCATTGCGAGCGGCCTGTTCGAAGAAGGCCTTCAGCTTCGCCGGCATGCCGCCAAGCCAGAGCGGAAACGCGATCACCAGGTGATCGGCGCGGGCAATCTTGTCACGCTCGCGCATGATGTGCAGCGGCGGGTCTTCGGCAAATGCGGCCACGGAGTCCAGCACCGGCACGTCGATCCTGCCGACGGGTATGCGCTCCAGCTTGTGTCCGCCGGCATGGGCGCCCGCTTCATAGGCATCGCAGAGGGCATGGATGAAATGCGGTTCGGGATCCGGATGACCGTCAATGAGGCAGATATGGCTGGGCATGGCAGGGCTCCTGTTTCTACCCAGCATAAACCGACAGGGACTGGCGCAGGATTGCGCGCGGTCAAGCATGACCCGGTCCGCCGCAACGACGATGGCGAACGCTTCACAACATGTTCAATGGCGCGTGCTATGCAGGTCGGAGGAACCAAGCTTCACTGCGCCGCGGAAACGCCCCATCTTAGGCAGACATGGCCCGACCACCGATCGAACCCGACCTTAAAGAGGTGCCCTTCCTGAAGGATGTTCCCGCACGCGCGCTGAGGGCGGCGGGACGGGAGGCGAGCTGGTTCTCGGTGGCCGCCGGCTGGCCGCTGATCAACGAGGGCGACGCGCCGGACTCGATCTGTTTCGTTGTCTCCGGCTCACTCGGTGCGTTTCGCACCGGCGCCGACGGCCAGACCGAGCTGGTCGGCCATATCCGGGCCGGGGAACCGGTGGGCGAAATGGCGCTGTTTGCCGGCGAGCCCCACAGCGCCTCGGTCTATGCCCTGCGCGACACCGAAATCGTGCGAATCTCGCGCACGGGCTTTGAACGCCTGGTCCGGGCCGAGCCCGATATCCTGCAGCGCCTGATCCGCCTCATCCTGATCCGCACCCGGGCCCAGGGGCGGCGCAGCGCCCGGTCGGAACCGCGGGTGTTTTCGCTGGTGGCGACCTCTCCGACCATCGACCTGCGCCTGCGCGCGGAGATGCTGGCCGAGGCGCTGGGCGAGATGGGCATGAGAACGGTGATCATCGGCGCCGAAGACGGAATCGACAAGCCCTCGACCTGGTTCGATCAGCTCGAGCGCGAGCATGATGCGGTCTTCCTGCTGGCGGATTTCTCCGACCTCACCTGGTACCGCATCGCCATGCGCCAGGCCGACCGGCTCTGGGTCATCGCCCGGTCCGATGCGCGACCGTCGGTCCCGCTCCTGCCCGAGGACACCTCGCCCACTCGCAGCTTCCGGCTGGTGGACGTGATCCTCCTGCACCTCGGCTCGCGGCCCGATGCCAGCCGGACCGAGGAATGGGTCTCCGCCGCCGGCGCGACCCGCTGCTTCCACTGGGACGGCATGAGCCGGAAGGATGGCGCGCGCGTTGCCCGCGTGGCGGCGGGCAAGTCTGTTGGCCTGGTGCTGTCGGGCGGCGGGGCGCGTGCCTACGCCCATATCGGTGTCGTGAAGGCGCTGCGGGCGCGCGACATCCCCATCGATTTTGTCGGCGGGGCGAGCATGGGCGCGGTCGTGGCGGCCTGCGTGGCGATGGACTGGGATGATGAGGAGATCGACTGGCGCATCCGCAAGGCCTTCGTGGAGTCCAATCCGCTTGGCGACTTCAACCTGCCCGTGGTGGGCATGGTCAAGGGCGCCCGGGTGAACAAGCGCCTCGAGGAGCATTTCGGCGATGTGCTGATCGAGGATCTCGAAATGCCCTTCTTTGCGGTGTCGACCAATCTCTCTGCCGCGGCCGTTCGCATCCATCGCTATGGCTCCCTGCGCAAGGCGCTGCGCGCGAGCATCTCGCTGCCGGGCATCCTGCCGCCCATGGTGGAGAGCGGCGAGGTGCTGGTCGACGGCGCGGTGATGAACAATTTCCCCGTCGATGTCATGCGCGACATGCATCGCGGCACCGTGATCGGTTGTGATGTGGCGCGCCAGCCCCAGGGTCTTGCCCCGGATGAGTTCATCAACCCGCCGGGCTTTTTTGGCTGGGTCTTCCGCAATGGCTTCTCCGCCGCACCTCCCATTGCCGACCTCCTGATGCGGGCCGCGACGGTGACGGTGAACCCGAATTCAGGCCGCGAACTCGCCGACATGCTGGTGATTCCCGACCTGCCTGACACCGAATTGAGGGACTGGAAGTCCTATGACGACACCGTGGCCGCGGGATACGAGGCGACGCTGCAGACGCTCGACCGCGCTGCGCCGCGCCTCAAGGCAGCCAGCAACCCTGTGAAGATCGCCGCCGAGTAGGTCGCCGCCCCTGAAGGCCCGGGCGGCCTGAATGCCGGGCAACGAATTCGGGCCAGCTGCCGCGATTTCGCCCTATTTTCGCAGCTCTGGCGCGCTTATGTGTCGGACTGAAGAATTGGGAGAAAGAGCTCCATGACCATTTTCACGCCCACCCTGTTTGCCGCGCTGTTCAAGGCCACGGCGCTCCTGGGCGCCGCCGGACAGGCGCCCGATCCTGAGAACATGCCCCAGGACCCGCCGGCCCGAGAGGCCACGCCTGCGCCTGACAGTTCCGTCAAATCGCCGCCGCGCCAGGTGAGCGAACCGGAAGAGGTCGTGCTCGACCCCGCCGCACCGGTCGCTGATCCTGTCGGTGAAAGTGCGCCCACGCCGCTGCCCGAGGCCGAGACGGTCGTGCCCACGCCCGCACCGTCACCCGCCCCTGTGACGACCGAGCCTGTCGAGGCCGACGAGGCTGGGACTGAAGAGGCTCAGGTGCCGCGCGACGAAATCCTCGCCAATGTCCGCGCCGCGCTCAGCGATGTGACCACGGCGAAGGGGCGGTTCGAACAGATCAACCCCGACGGTACGGTGGTGACCGGCAACTACGCCCTCAGCCGCCCTGGCCGCGTGCGCTTCGAATATGATGATCCCGTGCCCCTTCTGCTCGTCGCCGATGGCACCAATGTCGCCCAGATCGACACCGAACTCGAGGAAACCGAGACCGTGCCCCTGGCGGCCACGCCGCTCAAGGCCATTCTCGGCGGCGAAACCGATTTCGATTCGCGCGCCGAGGTGACCCAGGTCAATCAGGGCCGCGGCTTCGCGGCGGTGACCGTGGTGGATCCGAACCTCGAATATGAGGGCTCGCTGACGCTGCTGTTCGACATGGCCGACTGGACGCTCGAGCAATGGACCACGGTGGACTCCATCGGCGCGATCACCGTCGTGCGCCTGCTGGAGACCGAGACCGGGGCGAGGCTCGATCCGCGCCTGTTCCGCGTCGAGGATCCCCGCGACGACCGCGACCGCGACCGCCGGCGCTAAAGACACCCATAGAGCGTGTCCACCAGTCGCGCCGCCCGCGGATCGCCCTGCAGCGTGTTGTCCTGGCGGTTCATGACATAGGCGCAGGAGAGCCTGCGGACCGGGTCGCCGAGCGCCATGGAGCCACCCCAGCCGGAATGGCCGAAGGCCTGCGGTTCCGGCCCGAAGACGCGCTCTGTGTTGCGGATGACCCCGGCGGCAAAATCCATGGTGAAGGGCAGGACCTTGTCGCGCCCGTGCACACGCGACCGGGTCAGCGCCGGTGCCGTGGTGTCGGCCTTGAACAGCGGGTCGCCGTCCAGCACAAAACCATTGGCATAGAGCTGGTAGAGCGCGGCGACGGCCCCGGCGGTGCCGATGCCATTGGCCGACGGGATCTCCACGCTGCGCCAGGTCGCACCTCCCCGGTCAGGCGCGGCCCATTTGGTCAGGAAGGCAGCCTTCGTGGCTGTGTTGATCTCGCCGAGATCGGGCACCGCGCGCGGACGCTGCATCTGGGCCACGCGGCCGTGCTCGGTCTCCGGCAGGCCGATCCAGAAGGGCATCGGCGCGGCGCCATCGCGGTGGGTGATCTCCTCGCGCAGCACCGTGCCAAGTGAGCGCCCGTCGATCCGCCTGACAATCTCGCCGGCGAGATAGCCCCAGCTCAACGGGTGGTAGCCGGAGCCCTCGCCGCGCGGCCAGAGTGGGCTTGCCGCGGCCAGCGCGGCGGCGAGACCGTTATGGTCGAACCACAGGTCCGGATCAATGGGATCGATGAAGCCCGGCAGGCCCGCCTGGTGCGACAGGACCTCGGCGATGGTGTAGGCTGCTTTGCCGCCGGCGGCGAAGTCCGGCCAGAGCTCGGCGACAGGTGTCTCGAATCCCTGCGGCAGCCGCTCGCCCGCCCGGTCGATGACGAGGGCAACAACCATCGCGGAGATCGGCTTCGTGGTGGAAAAGACCGGAACCAGCGTGTCCTCGGTCCAGTCCTGAGCCGCGCTCCGGCTGGCCAGTCCGGCATGGATATCGACCACCGTCTCGCCGTCGATCATGGCCGAGAAGCCGGCGCCGAGTTCCAGCCCCGCCTCGAAATTGGCGGCCAAGGCGTCGCGCACGGGCTCGAAGCCGGGGCTGACATGCCCCCTGATCACGGTGGTTTCAGTTGTCATCGGCGAACCCTCCGGCGAGACTTGCGTTGATCCCCCGGTGGCATGCCGCCGGCACCATTGGCAAGCGCCGCCGCGAGACCGCCAGCCCGGAGACCGACCATGAAAGCCCTGTTCGCCGCTACCGCCAGCCTCATGGCGCTCGCCGCCTGCACCACCGCCGCAAATGTTCCGCCCGCGCCGGTCGATCAGATGCGCGCGGAAAGCCGAATCAAGGTGGTGGCAAGCCCCCTGCCCTTCGAGGCCACGGTGGCGCGACTGGAAGCAGCGATCGATGCCCGGCCGCTCACCCGATTTGCAAGCGTGGACCATGCTGCGGGCGCCGCGCGGGCCGGCATGGACCTGAAGCCCATGAAACTCTTCATCTTCGGCAATCCGCAGGCCGGCACGCCCTTCATGCAGGCCGAACCACTGATGGGATTTGACCTGCCGATGCGCGTGCTCGTGATTGACGAGGGTGCCGGCGCCTCCATCGTCTATCCCGACATCCGCGCGCTCGCTGAGAGCTACGGCGTTTCCGCCGATGCCGCACCGGTCGAGAAGGTCGCCGACACGCTGGCGGCCATCGTTTCGGAGGCGACGGGGCGGCCCTCGCAATAGGCTGGCTGCGCCCTTGCCAAGTCGCCGGCAGGCCCCCTCACAAGAAAAGAGCCCCGCCGGTCGGCAGGGCTCCTGTTTCACTGGCTCACCCGGTCCCCGGGAGCAGGCACGGGTGAGACGTGTCAGGCGGCTTCGGCTTCGCTCGCCTTTCCGGCAGGTTTCGGGTCGCGCAGCACGTATCCGCGACCCCAGACCGTCTCGATCGGGCATTCCTTGCCGGTCGCTTCCTTCAGCTTCTTGC
>CAZXWB010000074.1:0-8478 GCA_964644395.1 uncultured Hyphomonadaceae bacterium
GAGGCCATGATCGCCATGTCGGTGGCGCTCGACCTTGACCCGGCCTTCGTCTCTGCAGCGCATGTGGCGCGCGTCCTCGGGCTGACCATGCTTCTGCCCGTGGTTTACCGGGTGCGGGGTTAGCCTCTCTCTCCGACCCGCGTTTCGTCGCACCATCTGGAACCTGGCCGCGGCTGCCACACCATTATTGTGTATAAGCAGCAAATGTTCTATTATTGTTCCAATGACCGACGCAACGACACACGACCCGAAACTGACCGTCTTCTTCGATGGTGCGTGCCCCTTGTGCGTGCGGGAGATTTCCATGCTGCGCCGGCTCGATGGCGGGCGGCGGATCGCCTTTGAAGACGTATCGCCGCCCGATGCCGAGCCCTCCTGTCCGATCGGCCGGGAGCGGCTGATGGCGCGGTTCCATGCCCGCCTGCCCGATGGGCGCGTCGTCGACGGCGCCCGCGCCTTCACGGAGAGCTGGAGCCGCATCCCCTGGCTCGTCTGGGTGCGGCCCATCGGGCAGTTCCCGCCGACGCGGTGGCTGCTGGACAAGCTTTACGGCGCCTTCCTGAAGGTGCGCCCGCGCCTGCAAAGCTGGATGCGGCGGCGCGTGGACAAGCAGGCGCGCCAGGGATGAGCGCCCGCGGCCTGCAGATTGTCTGGTTCAAGCGCGACCTGCGGGTGCATGACCATGCTGCCCTCGCTGGCGCGGTGGCAACGGGCGGTCCGGTGGTGGCGCTTTATGTCTTCGAGCCGGCCCTTTGGCAGCTGCCCGAGCATAGCGGGCGGCAATTCGAATTCCTTGTCGAGAGCCTGGCGGAACTGGATGAGGCGCTGAAGGCCCGCGGCGCGCGCCTTGTCGTGCGCGTGGGCGACATTCACCAGGTGCTGGGCGACTTGCATGTGGCCCACGGCATCGACTCCATTCATGCCCATGAAGAGACCGGCCTGCAATGGACCTATGACCGCGACCGGGCTGTACGCGGCTGGGCGCGCCGGGCCGGCGTGGCGGTCAGGGAGTATGCCCAGCACGGCGTGATCCGGGGCCTGCGCAACCGCGATGGCTGGGCCCGGCGCTGGGACGCCCAGATGGCGGCCCGTCGTATTGCTGCTCCGGATGCCATCCCCGATGCGGAACTGGAGAGTGAGGCCTGGCCCGACGCTGCGGCCATGGGGCTTGCCGACGATCCCTGCCCGGAGCGCCAGGCCGGCGGGCGCAGCGAGGGCGTCGGCCTGCTGCGCAGTTTCTTCGATGCACGCGGGCGCCAGTATCGCCGGGAGATGTCGAGCCCGTTGCACGCCTTCGACGCCTGCTCACGCCTGTCGCCGCACCTGGCCTTCGGCACCCTGTCCATGCGCGAGGCGGCCCAGGCGGCCTGGAAGGCGCGTGCCCGACACAGGCAGGCCGGCGACACCGCCTTCGCCCAGTCCATGCACAGTTTCATCGGACGGCTGCACTGGCATTGCCACTTCATGCAGAAGCTGGAGGACGAGACCACCATTGAGGCGCGCAACCTGCACCCGGCTTATGACGGCCTGCGGCCCGAGCGCGAAGACGGCCATCCCTTTCTCGAGGGCTGGTGTGACGGCCAGACCGGCTTTCCCTTCGTCGATGCCTGCATGCGGGCCCTGAACGCGACGGGCTGGCTGAATTTCAGGATGCGCGCCATGCTGATGGCGTTTTCAAGCTATCATCTCTGGCAGGACTGGAAGCGGCCGGGCGAGCGGCTGGCCGGAAAATTCACCGATTTCGAGGCGGGCATCCACTACCCGCAGGTGCAGATGCAGTCCGGGACGACGGGCGTGAACACCGCCCGCATCTACAATCCGGTGAAGCAGTCCCTCGACCAGGATGCCGACGGCCTCTTTATCCGCAAATGGGTGCCCGAACTCCGGGACCTCGACGGGCCGGCCATTCATGCCCCATGGGAGCATGGTGTGGACCTCGCTGCACGGGGCTATCCGGAACGGCTGGTCGATCACGTGGTCGCCGCGCGCGAGGCACGCGAACGCATCTACTCCCGCCGCCGGGGGGCGGACTACCGCGAGACCGCGAGCGAGATCCAGCAAAAGCACGGGTCGCGCAAGTCCGGCATTCCAAACCGCGGGCAGAGACCGAAACGCGTCGCGACCGCCGGGGCAAAGACGGCCACGCAGGCGGAAACGTGCCAGTTGCCGCTCGACCTCGGAGGCGGCTGATCCCATGCCGCGCAACGCCAATGGCGCCCGGGCCCGGCGCAAGTCCGACCTGCCGGAAAAGACCTGCCTGGCGTGTGGCCGGCCGTTCCGCTGGCGGAAGAAATGGGCGCGGGTCTGGGACGAGGTGAAATACTGCTCCGATGCCTGCCGGCGGGCCGCAAGGGACTCCTGAACAGCCATTCAGCGTTGACTGACAGCGAAAGACATATTGTTTTTCGATAATTCTATGCGCCTGATTTTGCTCGATTTTCAAAAATAGATTGCTGTTTTTCGATATGGACATATTGAAAAACAATAATACCTATGGCATCTGTTGCTCATCGGCGGAACGGACTGTCCGGCCCGCAAGACACCGAACTGAACCGCATCTGAATGAAAGGCCATCGACCATGTTTGCCCGCACCCTGCCCCCTTGCCACCAGCCCCAGACCGACTCCGTCGCGATGACCGCTGTGGCTTTCCGCACCACCGAGACCCACCCGGCCGCCAATGACGACCCGGGCAACGCCGGCCCGAAGCTCCTGGAGCGCCGCCGCCGCCGGACCCAGCGCCGCAGCGTCCGCTGACACTGCCCGCCACCCCGGGGCGCGGACCTGCCATCCCCGGGGTGTTTCGCCCAACCGAAGCCCAACCCAGACCCGCAAGGGGGATATCCCATGATCAAGCGCCTCACCCTCACCGCCCTCGCCACTGCCGCCATCGCGGCACCGGCCGTCGCTGCCAGTACCAAGACCTTCGACCTGGAATTGGTCTATCCGAAAAAGGCCTTCGAAACCGTCGAGGGTGCCGAAAAGGCCTATGTCGAGATCGTCGAACAGGTGGAAGCCGCCTGTATCGCCGAGCGCCGCAAGGATCGCAGCTTCGGCATCCGGCTCAGCTGGCGCAAGCAGGATGGCTGCGAAGCCCGCACGCTCGACGCCGCCGTGCAGACCATCGACCATCCCCGGCTGACCGCGATCCACGCCGCCAGGGCCGAAGGCTGATTGCTGATTGCCCTCTCGCCGCCCCCGGCCCTGCCGTCCGACTTGCGTCGGGCGGCGGGGCACGGTGCCGGGAAACGAAGGATCAGGACGGGTCGGTCTGCTCGGCGAGTTCACGGCCCCAGAAAACGCCCGACAGGCGCAGGGCCCCTTCCTTGCCGGGGGCCTCACCGTCCCGGCGGAAAACCGCCGCCGCCCCGGTGGGAAACCGGCCAAGGACAAACTGGCCCGCCGCGGCATCGTCGGCCCCACCCATGCGCACGAGTTCGGCGGCCGCCTCATGGATGCCGGGATTGTGCCCGACCACCATCAGACAGCCCGTTTCCGGGCTTGCCAGCACGATTTCCATGATCTCGTCGGCATCGGCAAGGTAGAGCTCGTCGCGGATGTCCATGCGCGCTCCGGCAAGATCGGCTTTCATCTGCGCCCAGGTTTCCCGGGTGCGCCGGGCGCTGGACACTAGCACCGTGTCCGGCGCCAGTCCGGCAGCCGTGAGCGAGCGGGCGACCAGGACCGCCTCCGCCTGCCCGCGCTCGGTCAGGGCACGCCCGGCATCGTCGATTCCCTCATGCCACGGCTCTGTCTTGGCATGGCGCATGAGGATAAGGTGACGCATGTTCGAGGGCTGCCAAATTGGGCTCAAGAAAGGGCTGGGCCTTGCGGCACGCGATGATAAGCCCAAAGTTTCGGTTTGAGATCAAGTCTGCACAAACTGACAGGAGAGCTAGCCCATGTCACTTCTTCTTGGCGACACTGCCCCGGATTTCACCGCCGACACCACCGAAGGCACCATCAATTTCCACGAATGGATCGGCAATGACTGGGTGGTATTCTTTTCCCACCCGGCCGATTTCACACCCGTCTGCACCACCGAGCTCGGCTATACCGCCAAGCTGAAGGACAAGCTGGCCGCCCGCGGCGCCAAGGCTATCGTGATTTCGGTTGACAGTGTCGAGGACCACAAGACCTGGATTTCCGATATCGAAGAAACCCAGAACTGCTCGGTCGATTTCCCGATCATCGCCGACCCGGACCAGACGGTGGCGAAGCTCTACAGCATGATCCATCCGAATGCCGATCCGAAGGTCACGGTGCGGGCGGTCTATGTGATCGATCCGAACAAGAAGATCCGCGCCTCCATCATCTATCCGCCGAGCGCCGGCCGGAATTTCGACGAGATCCTGCGCCTGATCGATTCCCTGCAGCTCACCGATGGTTACAAGGTCGCCACGCCGGTGAACTGGAACGACGGCGAGGACGTGATCATCGTGCCGAGCGTGTCGGACGAGGACGCCGACAAGCTGTTTCCCAAGGGCTATGAGCGGATCAAGCCCTATCTGCGCGTGACGCCCCAGCCGAACAAGTAGGGCCCGATGCCTCTCCCTTCCTCCCTCCGGCGGGGGAGAGGTTCATTTCACGAGGATTTCCTGGAACACGCGCGCCTCGGTCTCGGCATGCCAGCGCCAGGCGCTTTCCACGACGTCGCGGAAGGATTTCTGCGGCGTCCAGCCGAGCTTGTCCCGCGCCTTGGCATTGTCGGCCACCAGCCGGTCCGGGTCGCCGGGCCTGCGTGCGACCTCGGCCACATCGAAGGGCCTGCCGGAGACGTCGCGTATGGCGTCAATCAGTTCGCGCACCGACGAGCCCGTTCCCGTGCCGAGATTGTAGACGTCGCCCTGGCCGGTGTTCAGCAATTCGTCCACGGCGCGGACATGGGCATCGGCGAGGTCGCTGACGTGGACATAGTCGCGCACCGCGGTGCCGTCGGGCGTGTCGTAATCGGTGCCGAAGATCTTGAAACCCGCCCGGCGGCCGAGGGCGGCATGAATCGCCAGGGGGATGGCGTGGGTTTCGGGCTGGTGGCGTTCGCCGATGCCCGAGGCAAAGTGGGATCCGGCAGCATTGAAATAGCGCAGGCTGGTGGCGGGAAAGCCGCGATACGATTTCATGTCGTCCAGCACGGCTTCCACCATCGCCTTGGTGCGACCATAGGGGCTGATGGGATTGTGGGGATGGGTTTCATCCAGCGGAAGGCGCTCGGGAATGCCGTAGACAGCGCAGGTGGAGGAGAAAACGAACCCGCCGACACCGTGCCTCTCGGCCAGCCTGATCAAGTTGATCGCACCGGCGACATTGTTGTCGTAATAGTCGGTCGTGTCGGTCTGGGAGCCCTTGACCTCGATGAGCGCCGCAAAATGGAGCACGGCGGCGGGCCGGTACCTTGCGAACACGGCCTCGAGCTTTTCGGTGTCGCGAATGTCGCCTTCGACGAAATCGCCGAACCTGGCGAATTCACGGTGGCCATTGACAAGATTGTCCACCACGACGACATCGTATCCGGCCTTGGCGAATGCTTCGCTGCAATGGCTGCCCACATAGCCTGCGCCACCTGCCACAAGAACGGTTTTATCGGCCACGGTCTGGCTCCCTGCCTGCTGAACGCCCCGGAAGCGCCGCGGGCCGCGCATTGTGTTAATCAAGCAAGTGCCGGGCCACGTTTTGCGGCCTCAGAGATTGGCGTCGAGCCAGTCCGAAATGGCTTCGAGGGCGGTCTCGTCGAAGGTGATTTCGATCGTGGCGTACTCCGCCATGCCGCCGGTGCGGGCCGGCTGGAACAGATGGTTCAGCCCGTCCAGAACAATCACCTGCGAGTCCGGATGTGACAGGGCCTCTTCCATCGCCGCCACGTTTTCTGATGGCGCGACCTGCTTGTCGAGTTCACCAAACAGGGCGAGCACGGGTCCCTCATAGGCCTCGAGCGCCGGCACGGGATCATAATCCATGACCCATTTCATCCAGGGCGAAGCCGTGAACCGGGCCCGGGATTCGGCCATTTCCGAGGGCAGTCCGGCATCCTCATAGAGCCTGATCGTCTTTTCCAGGACGGTGTCGAGGTCCTCATCGGCGCGGAGGAGTTCTAACGCCTGTTCCAGCGCATCGGCTGCGGCATTGGCCTGCGCTTCGGTGCCGCCGTCGGCGAGGACAAGTTCGCGTGACTGGAAGACGGCGACCTCCGCGAGGGTCGCGGTGGGCCCGGCGAGCAGCACCATGGCCGCCGGAGCCTCAATTGGCGCGGCTAGCGGTGCAATGATGCCGCCCTCGGAATGGCCGACATAGGCGGTGCGCACAGCGTCCACGCGCGGGTCGGACTTCAGGAAGGCGAGCGCTGCGGCGGCGTCCATGGCGAAGTCTTCAGTGGTCGCCAGGGAATGGTCGCCCGTGCTTTCTGCGACACCGCGGTCGTCATAACGCAGCACCGCGTAGCCCTTGCGGGTCAGATCGTCGGAAATGATCAGGAAGGGCTTGTGGTTCAGCAGTTCCTCATTGCGATCCTGGGGGCCGGACCCGGTGATCAGCACGAGGGCGGGGAAGGGGCCTTCGCCCTTGGGCAGGGTAAGCTCGCCGGCGAGTGTCACGCCGTCCGCACCGCCCGGAAAGCTCACCTCTTCAATGACATAGGGCCGCTCGGTCGGTTCCTGCGGGCGGTTCATCTCGATCTCTGCCACGCCGCGGGTCAGCTTGATCGGCAGGGGCAGGCCCTGCATCCAGGCCGCCTCCAGCGTGTCGCCCTCGCCCGGTTCGGCGGAGAACTCCGCGCCGACAACCGGGAAGCTTGCCTTGAACGCTCCGTCCTCGATGCGGGCGTTCTCGCCGGGAATGCCCATGGCGCCCTGCAGCGGGCTGTCCAGGGAGATCGCCAGTTCGCCGGCCTCATCCGCCTCGATATGAAACACCAGCGGAAGTGAAGGTCCGCCCGGCACCTCCAGCGTGCCCGACCAGTCGCCGACAATCGAAGCCGTCGTAATGCCGTCACGGGAGACATCCGGCGCGGCGGGCGTCTTTTCCCCCATGTCGGCGGACACGGCATCGCCTTGCGGCGCCTCCTGTTCAGAATCGCCCCCGCCGCAGGCGCCCAGAATGGCAAGCATCGCAGCGACCGCCAGCGCACGTGGTCTGAAAGGCATGGTTTCGTCCTCCAATTGCCGGAGTGATCCAGAGGTCCGGCAAAAAATCAAGCGGCCGCGGTGCCGGCCGTCACTCCGTCCCGTGACAGTGGACCGGTCCCGGTCCGACATATCGCCGCAACGCTTGACGTTTGCGTCAACGGAAGGTTGAAAGCTGGGCCCATGCGCAATAGGCCTTGTTATCCGAACATGGCTGTGAAATCGCCGGAATGGCGCTAGGTTGTAGGCGAACGAAGTGGAGGATAGCCGAATGAAGGTTCTGGTCCCGGTCAAGCGGGTGATTGACTATAATGTGAAGGTCCGGGTGAAGCCGGACCAGTCGGGCGTCGATCTCGCCAACGTCAAGATGTCCATGAACCCCTTCGACGAGATCGCCGTCGAAGAAGCGGTCCGGATGAAGGAAGCCGGCAGTGTCGAGGAGATCGTCGCGGTGTCCATCGGCCCGAAACAGGCGACCGAGACCCTGCGCACCGCGCTCGCCATGGGCGCCGACCGTGGCATCCTGATCCAGACCGACCAGACCGTGGAGCCGCTGGCGGTGGCGAAGATCCTGAAATCGGTCGTCGAGGCCGAGGCGCCGCAGCTTGTGGTCATGGGCAAGCAGGCGATCGATGATGACAGCAACCAGACAGGGCAGATGCTCGCCGCACTGCTTGGCTGGCCCCAGGGCACCTTCGCCTCCAAGGTCGATCTCGAAGGCGGCAAGGCCCATGTCACACGCGAAGTCGATGGCGGCCTGCAGACCGTCGCGCTCGACATGCCGGCGATCGTCACCACCGACCTGCGCCTGAACGAGCCGCGCTACGCCTCGCTGCCGAACATCATGAAGGCGAAGAAGAAACCCATCGACGAGAAGACGCCCGAAGATTTTGGCGTCGACATCGCCCCGCGCCTCAGCGTGGTGAAGGTGACCGAGCCGCCGGTCCGCGAGGCCGGTGAAAAGGTCGAGGATGTGGCAACGCTCGTCACGAAGCTGAAAGAAAAGGGAGCTGTCTAATGGCCGTCCTCGTTATTGCCGAGCACGACAATTCGAGCGTCAGCGACGCAACCCACAAGACCGTCACTGCCGCACTGAAATTCGGCGGAGAGGTCGACGTGCTGGTCGCCGGCGAGAATGCCGGTGACGCCGCTGCCCATGCCGCGAAGATTGCGGGGGTGCGCAAGGTCATCCATGCCGATGCGCCGCCGCTGAAGAAGCAGCTCGCCGAGGCGATGGAGGCCCTGATCCTGCCGATGATGGATGGCTATGACGCCCTGTTCGCGCCGGCCACCACCATGGGCAAGAACGTAACGCCGCGCATTGCGGCAAAGCTCGACGTGATGCAGCTCTCCGACATCACCGG